>CANQKT010000013.1 GCA_947624525.1 uncultured Clostridia bacterium
TCTATATTTTTTTGAAATCTTTTTTATTTATTTATTCTTTTATGTTTACTAATACCCCATAAAACTTAACTCATATAGAAAAAATTTTAGGACATATTTTCACTTACAAATCACTATTTTTTATGAAAAAGTTATTTACTTCAGCTCCCACCAAAATTATATACATACAAAAATAAACCCACATCATAGAAAGAACTATACTAGTTAAACTTCCATACATAACAGAAAATCCCTTAAATGCCTCTAAATAAATAGAAAAGAATAATGATATTACATACCACCCAACAGTCGCAATTAACGCCCCAGGGATTTGTTTCTTTAAACCTTGCTTGTGCCCAGGTACAAATCTATACATCAATAATAAAATTATAAACAACACTATATAAACACCTATTTTTGAAAAATGGAATATATTTGCCACAACAGGTGAAATAGAAAATTTAACTTCTAAAAACCCTAATATACTATTTCCAAATACTGAAATTACTAAAACTAGAATAATAGTTAATACAAGAAAAACCGTTAATAATAATGATTTTATTTGCAATAAAATAAAATTATACTCTTTATCAGTTTCATATATATTATGTAATCCCTTTGATAATGCGTAAAAACTTCTTCTTGCTGACCATAAAACAAATATTGCAGAAATGGAAACTGTACCAATTGATTTAGAATATACTTCTTGCACAATGTCAACAGTAGAATTAGCCATTGTTTCTGGTATAATTTTTTCTATAACAGAAACCAGTACATCCTTAGATATTCCACTATATTGAATCAACGTAACTATTAAAATTATAAATGGTATAAATGATAATACCGCATAATATGCACATTGTGCAGTGTATTCACTAATATTATGTTCTCCCATTTTAGTGCAAAATTTTTTTATATTACTCCACAACAAACTCATAAGATTATCTCCTTTTTACTTTAATAAATCTTCTCGTATATGTTTTGCAACATCTCTTCCAGTTCTTGCAGCCCATGCTACAGTTGCCTTTGTTCCAACAACATCTCCTCCTGCATATACATTTTTCATTGATGTTTCGTAATTTTCATCTACCTTAATATATCCTTTTTTATCGCATTCAATTCCCAAAGAATTGACTATTTTTTCTTCAGGCATTGAACCTATTGCCATAACCACGTAATCCATATCTAAAATAAAATTACTTCCTTCTACATCAACTGGTGATAATCTAGTTTCCCCTTCTTTTTTTACTAATTCTGTTTTTATACATTCTATTTTTTTGACCTCTTTTTCTCCTAAAATCTTAACAACATTAGTTTGAAATAAAAACTCCACTCCTTCACTTTTTGCATCCTCAATTTCCTTTATTTCAGCTGGCATCTGTTCTTCCGCTCTCCTATAAATAACAGTTACCTTATTTACTCCCATCTTATTTATAGTTCTTGCACAATCCATGGCAACATTTCCTCCACCAATTACTGCAACATTTTTTCCCCCATAATCTGGATGATTATTACTTTCTAATAAATAATTTCCACCAAAAACTCCATTTAATTCTTCTCCTTGAATTCCCATCCTCCATGGAATATTTGCTCCAATGGCTATGAAAATTGCATCATATTGATTTTTTAATTGATCTAATAAAATATTTACGCCAAGTTCTTTTTTATATTCCACTTTTATTCCTAAAGCTAATATTTTCCTGATTACATTATCTAATATCTCTTTATCTAATCTAAATTCTGGAATTCCATGTCTTAATATTCCACCAAGATGATCATATTTCTCATATATTGTAACATCAAATCCGCTTCTAGCTAAAAAAGCACCACAAGTTAATCCTGCTGGACCACTTCCTATTATAGCAACCTTATTAGACATCTTTTTTACGTCATTATAATCAATGTCAAGTTTGTCCATACAATAATTATTCTTTATAGCTAAGTCACCAACAAAAACCTCTAATTCTCCAATATTAACTGGATGTGATTTTATTCCTCTAACACATTTTCCCATACATTGGCTCATATGAGGACAAATTCTCCCACAAACTGACTGTAATACAGTTGTTCTACTTAATACTTTATATGCTTGCTCGTAATCTCCATCCTTAACATTTTTTATAAACTCAGGAATGTCATTACCCAAAGGACATCCTTTTTGACAAGGCTTCGCCTTACAATTTAAACAATAATTTGCTAGTTCATTTATATTTTCCATATTTTTCTCCTCATTAAAATAAGCGTTATTATATATTTTTATAATAACACTTACAATATTTTAATGTCAATTATATATGTCGAATTCTATGTCAGTTATAATTTAGGCGCTCTTTCAGTTAGTCAAACATTATAGAAATTAGCGCAGTTCCTAACCCATATCCTTCTCCTTCAACCCTAGAAGAATGCACCACATCTGAATCGCAAACACTACAAATACCTGAATCTATTATATTTTCCTCTAATAGTCCCATATCTCGTAACATAATTTTATTAATCATCACAGTATCAATAACCCATTTATCTACTCCATCTTTTTTTCCCCTGTATTCAATAAACTCGTTAACCTCATTCATATATCCAAAAATTTCTTCACACATATCCTTAACATCTTTTTCTACTTCAAAATGACATTTTCTAATACTTGGGCAAATACAACATATTATATCTTTAGGATTTGATCCGTATTCATTAACCATCTTATTAACAGCATTTATAGCAATCTTTTGAAATGTTCCTCTCCAACCTGAATGAACATTTGCTATAACCTTTTTTACTGGATCATAGAACATTAATAAAATACAGTCAGCATTTAAAGTTGCCAAAACTACTCCGTTTTTATTTGTTATAAGACCATCCGTATCTTTATATCTTACTTCTTCAGAAGAAATATTGTTTTCAACAATCTCTACACTTTTCACTACATTTGTATGTTTTTGATTTGTTTTAACTAATTTATTATAGTCTGCACCAATACATTTACACAATTTCTTGTAACTTTCAATATTTTCCTCATTATTAGTATTGGCTCCAGTTTTAAAATTTGCTGGTTTTAATCCATAAGCATGTTTTAACACATCGTCGTATTGTAGCAATTTTCTAAATTGCAAGTATTGACAATTATCTTTTTTTATATGAATAACATTCTCATTACTTAAATCTTTCACAATATTTCCCCCTATTCACTTTGTAGTTATTACCTTTCTCTAATTATTCAAATTTCACAATTTGGATGTATCCCTAGTTGAACACATCATTTCTAAAACAGCCTCTTTCTCTGCATTAGCAATATAATTATACCCATTAGTACAATCCGCACCATTAAAATTACAAATAGATTTATAGGCACAGTAATCACATGGAGTTTTCTTGCTTTTAGTATTGTAATATGGATTTATATCAATATTTCCACTTAATATTTCCTCAGAAATTTGCTTTATTATTGTGTTTGTGTATTTTTGCAAATATTCAAATTGTTTTCTGCTTACACTACTTGAGCGTGTGTTGCTTAAGTTGCCATCTTTACCTATATATGCAGGTACTAAATCTGAACTACCAGTTTCAAGCTTTGTATCCATCATTTTAACTACATCTACATCTGCTAAAATTAGTCCTTGCATTTTAAATTTCTTTCTTATTTTATCTTCTATTTCCTCTTCTGATAAATTCTTTTTTGAGTTTATGATTGGATCTATAAGATTGAAGTATAGTACTCCTGCTGGTAATAGATCTTCCTTCTCACATACGGCATCCAAATAGGTTATTAATTGCAGTTGTAAACCTGCATATACTTGATTTAAGTCAATATTTTTTGCAGAAGACTTATAATCTATTATACGAACATATTTATCTTCTCCTAACTGAGCTATGTCTATTCTATCTATCTTCCCTGTAATTTCAACCTTTTGTCCACTATCTAATTGCATAACTATAGGCGCATATTCTTTTCCTTCTTTGAATTCGACTTCATTTCCTAATACTTCAAATTTACTATATCTAAGGCTTTCTACAATATATTGCATGGATCTAAATATAACTCTTTTTAATCGCATGCTTAAGGACTTATATTTTGGAGAACTAGAAAAAATGTAGTTCTTATTTAAGCCTAATTTTTCCTCAATAATTTCTTCTACTAATTCTTGGATTTGTTCGTCTGTTAATTCCTTTATATTATATGATTTTTCTTTAATATTATTAAAAAATGTGTCTATAACATCATGCATGAAGGTTCCTGTATCAACTGGATTGATTTTAAAATTGTCCTTTTCCGACAATTTCAAGCCATATTTCAAATAATATGCAAAATGGCAAGCTTGATATTGTTCAAGTCTTGAAACACTAGTTCTAAGTGTATTTCCATACATTTTTGATATATTCTTTCCACTGATTCTATCAGGCTTATTATTATATAAAAGCGCTTCCATTGCACTTTCCAGTTTATACTTCCATACTTTGTTGTTTCTATAATAATTATATACTTCAATCCATTTATCTTCTATTTTTCCAGTGTCCCTATACTCCCCTAATTTGTTTAATAATTCATCAAAAGTTGTATTTTCAATTAAAATTTCAGCAGGCTTTTCTATTATGTCACTTTCTTCCATTAGATTTGGAAATATTTTTTTTATTTTAGAAATTAATATTGAGCCTCTTAAAGTTTTCCCTTCAGAATTTGAAGAAGAATAAGATAAAAATAACTTTTCTTCTGCTGTAGTAAAGGCTTTATATATATTAAAATTATCCTCATATAAACTTTCTACAGTATTTATAGCTAATTCTACTCCATTATTTTTTAAAAATTGCCTATCATTATCATTGAAGAACCCTTCATTCTTATGTACTGATGGAAACATTCCATCATTTAGACCTATAATAAAAATAGCCCTAACTTTGTGGCTTCTGGATCTATCTACATCACCTATTATTACTTGATCCTGTGTTCCCGGAATTTTTCCTAACTCACTACTAGATAACCCTGTTTTTAGAATTTGCATATATTTATCAAATGAAACCTTTTCGTCTCCAAAAATCAATACTATTTCATCCAATACATTCATTATTACCTTCCAGCTTGTTTCATATTGCATTACTAATTCTGCTTTTCCGGGCATCTTTAAACTCTTCTATTTTTTCTTCAAGTTTCCTATCAATTTCATTTTTAATTAAGAAATCATATAATTTTTTAGTAATTGTTTTTACATCCTTTGCTCCATTTAAATCTTCTTTGAATTTTAACAAGGGATTTACTATCATTCTTCTTATTTCTCTAAGCCTTTCAATTTGCGCCTTATTATTATCATCCTCATCTTTAAAATTCCATTCTGCCTTATACCATTTGTTATTCTTTATTCCCCACTTCTGACAATAATTTTCTAATTCAAAAAGTTCCTGTCTTGTAATATCTAAAAATCCAGTTTTTACGTAATTAAATACGGCTTCATAAGACCAATTCCTTGCAAAAATTTCTAAAATTGCCAATATATATTTTACAATAATATTTTGACTTAAATCTTTTTTTTCATCAATAAACACAGGTATTTGATATTTATTAAAAATTACTTTCACCAGATTTGAATATATATCCAGACTTTTAGTAATAACCGCTATATCCTTATATCTATAACCATGATTTCTTACCAACTTTACAATGTTTATGGCAACATTCTCTATTTCTGAATATTGATTATTAGCTAAAAACAACTTTATATTTTCAGGATTTTCTTCATACTTTTTATACGGTATTGCATACAAATTCTTTTCTAAATGCTGTAACTCTTTATTTTTAAACCTATAGCAATTTTTCAAAAATACAGGCTCTTCTAAAGCAATTTCATCCTCCTCTACCATTTCTAAAATTCTAGAAATGGTAATCTTATTTGAATAAAACACATCACTTTCGGGAGATACACTGTCTTCAATTGAGTCCGAACAAATACTTATATTCACCTGTTTTGCAACTCTAGACAATTGTCTTATAATTTCATATTCTTGTTTAGTAAAACCAACAAATTCATCAATATAAATTAAAGTATTATCAAAAATAGAAACACTTGATAATTGATTTGCCAAATTAGTTAAATTATCATTCTCATCTATATAATGATCTTCTATGCACTTTTCAAAATCTCCATAAACCTGTAAAATATCCTTTATTTTTAATTTTAAATAATTATCCTCTGTCTCCTCCATCATTTTCTTTAAATCATCAACTAAAACACCATGCTTCTTAAACTCTGTAATCTGCTCAATAATTAAATCTATATTTTCCTCAGATTTCCCCAAAAACTTAAGCTTACTCTTCTTACCACATAAAATATTATAAATAAGCATAGCCTTACCCGGATTAGAAATACTAATTTTCGCAGTTCCTCCAACTTCACTAGCAACCCTATAGGCCATTCTATTAAAAGTCAAAACCTCCGCATTTAAAACCGCCGAATTTTCCAAAGTCTCAAGTAACTTCTTCTCTGCGGTAAACGAAAACTGTTCCGGAGTAATTACATATATCTTACTTCCACAATCGATTCTTTCTTTAATCTCATCAAAAACAAAACTACTCTTCCCAGAACCAGACCTTCCATAAATTAACCTCAAAGCCATTATTCCCCTCTCTTCCAATAAAATAAATACTGTTGTGCAATTCCACACAACTCCCCAAATTTCTCATTAGCCATACTCATAACCAGCCTCTTATCAACCTTATTCTCATCCTCATTATGAATATACAACTCATTCATAACTCTTCTTACCCATACATCTATAGGGAAAACATCTAATCTTTTCAAAGTAGAAAAAAGCAAAATACAATCAGCAACTTTAGGTCCCACACCTGATAAACTCAACAGCTTTTCTCTAACAAGACTCGTATTCGACTCAGAATGCAATTCCTCCAAATCAATTTCCTTATTTATCACCCTTTTAGTGGTTTCATAAACCCTAACATCTCTAAAACCTAATCCTAAATTTCTCAAATCCTCAACACTTGCTTTTCCCAATTGTTCTGGAGTAGGGAAAGTGTAATAAGTGTGGTTTTCCCACTCTATTTTATTTCCAAATCTCTTTGAAATTCTCTCAATAATTCCCTTTATTCTTGGAATATTATTGTTAGCTGATATTATAAAAGAAATAATCGTCTCCCACAAATTCTGGTTTAAAAGCCTTATTCCATCACCATACAAAATACTTTTCTCCATATGTTCATCAATTTTTCTTAATTCTTTTTTTATGCCTTCATAATCCCTTTCCATATCAAAATATTCATTAAATAAACTCTTCAAATCATCTTGTCCATAACTTTTTATATACACATCCTTGTCTATCATTTTGATGTTTACAACATTATTACCAACTACACCAGTATAACTTCCATCTATGTTTTCATTCCATCTAAAACACTGACCACACTCAAATATGTGGGTTAAGTTAAATGATTTTACACTTTTCACTACTAAACTCTGTTCTTTCATACTTATGCCAACTACCCTTCAACAATTCTAACAATCTGTCTTTCAAGTTCCTTTATTTTATCATTCAATTTTTCTATCTCTACATCATTTGTATCATCAGCTTGTAAATCTTCTTTAACTATCAATTCCATATCTTCTAGTTCTTCCTTCAAAGTTTGCATTCTATCCAATACTTGAAGACGTAAATATTTCTTATCATGGTTTTGCTCAATTTTGTCAACCATTTTTATAGTCTCATTCAAATCATATTTTTCCCCAAAACTTGGAATTGTTACAGGAATGTCTGTAGTTTCAACAAGTTTTTCCTTCAATACTTTTTGACCTTCTGGTTCACCATGTACTAAAAATATGTGTTGTGGTTTCTTAATAAATGAATATACGAAATTAAGTAATCCTTCTTGATCTGCATGACCAGAATATCCTTCAATATATTCAATTTTTGCATTAACTGCAATTTCTTCTCCAAAAATTTTTACAGTTTTTGCCCCATCAACTATTTTTCTACCTAATGTACCTGGAGCTTGATATCCAACAAATAATATTGTATTTTTTGGATTCCAAATATTGTGTTTTAAATGATGTTTAATCCTTCCAACTTCACACATTCCACTTGCAGAAATTATTATTGAAGACTCATCATTTTCATTCAATTCCTTTGATTCTTCTGCAGTTCTAGTAAATTTTAAGCCGGGAAACTCTAAAGGATTATCACCTCTCTTAATTAGTTCTTGTGTCTCCTCATCAAACAATTCCATATTTTCTTGAAAAACCTCAGTTGCAGATATTGCAAGTGGACTATCTACATAAACAGGTGTATGCATTAATATCTCATATTTACGTAAAAATTCCTTATCATTTCTGTTCTCTTTCAAATTATTTAATTCATATAGTATTTCTTGTGTTCTTCCAACTGCAAAAGAAGGAATGACTACAGTTCCACCGTTTCTAATAGTTTCTGATACAATATTTACAAACAACTCTGCTTTGTTGTCATTTCTCATATGATGTCTATCACCATATGTAGATTCCATAACAAGAAAATCAGCATCCTCTATCATTGTTGGTTCAGATAATAGAGGAATATCATTATTTCCTAAATCACCTGTAAATACTATCTTCTTGTTTACTCCGTCTTCTTTTATCCAAATCTCTATTATGGCAGAACCTAACATATGTCCAGCATCATTAAATCTAACATGAATATCATCATCAATTTCTATTAATTGATCATAATTTACAGGTTCAAATAATTCAAGTGACATTAAAGCAGTTTGAACATCATAAATTGGCTCTTTTACTTTTTCACCTTTTCTTAATCTTTTTCTATTTTTCCATTCTGATTCCATCTCTTGTATGTGACCACTATCAGGAAGCATTATTGCACATAAATCACAAGTTGCTTTTGTTGCATATATTCTCCTTCTATATCCATCTTTATATAATTTTGGAATTCTTCCTGAGTGATCTATATGTGCATGAGTTAACAACATGAAATCAATTTCATTTATGTCAAATTTAAAATCTTCTTCATTTTCCAATTCTTCTGTTGCTTGCCCTTGATACAAACCACAATCTACTAAAAATTTCTTTCCAGCACCTTCAACTAAAAAATTTGACCCTGTTACAGTTTTAGTTGCACCTAAAAAAGTTACTTTCATATATTATCCTCCTATTTTAAATACTTTGATTTTTCTTTCTTTCTTGCCCACTATATCCTCATCAGGCGGTATTTCAAAATTCTCCTTGTTTTCTAACATTTTTACATCATAATATTCTACCTGTATCTGATTATCATTAATAAATTTTGTTTTTATAGCTAGATTATCTAACTTTATTATTTTTGTTTTAAAAATATACTTAAGAATGTTGTAGTTCAATTCTTTAGTTCTAAATCCTAAGTCTATAACTTTGTTTTCGATTGACTTATATATTAAATACTTTGTTACATCTTCGTACTCAGACATTATTTTTTCTTGTGACATGATATTTTTATTTTTATTAAATGGAACATTTGAATAATATCTAAGTTCACTTGTTAAATTGTATAAATTCTTTTTGTTATCCTCCTTTTGTATTTTATATTTCTCACATTTCAAGAAGGTTTTCTGTAACTTTATTAACTTGTTTTGAATATTTACCTTATTACTCCTCTCAGTAATTAAACTGTAAAGACTTAAACTATCTTTATACTCCTCATAATTTTTTATATATTCTTTTGGACTTAATAATTTATTATTGTCATCTATCTTTTTTAGGAGTTGTACTCTTTGTTTTTCTATAATATCAATAAAATCACTTACAGTATGACATTTTATTTTTCCTGCCTTTAGATTTTTTCTAAAAACTTTTTCAGTTAAATTTACATCATTTAATACAATGTCTATCTTTTGGATTTTTTTTATTATACTAGCATTGTTTACAGATTTTTTATTGATATACTCTTTCCTATTTTTTAATAGCTCAACTTTTTTTATAAGACCTTTTTTATATTTCAAACATCTCTCATGATTCTCTTTAGAGTAATTATTATAAATGTAAACACATATCTCAAATAAACATTTTAAAAATTCATAAGCACTTTCATTAAATCTTTCATTATTAATTTCATTTTTTAAAGTTTCCACTATATTTGGGTTGTTAATATTTCTTGATACAAAATTATACCCAAATAAACTTAACATATTTTGAAAAATTAAATTATAAACAATATCTTGTGATCTAACTATTTCATAATTCCACGACCATCCATTAAAATCTCTAATAGGCTCAATGTTATTTATAGTACTTCCCCTTATTAACACATGATTAATACATACATTTACAAACTCCTTAAGTCCATATTTGTCATTAGATTCCTCCTCTTCATTCAATTCATATAATGCATGTAACAAAGTAATTTCACTAGGGAAACATTTTATTTCACCTTTTCCCTTATCTATTTTATATTTAATATCTTTCGTACATTCCTTAGGAGATAAAATTGATATCTTATTACATTTTAACTTTATTATGTTTATATATTCCTCTATGAATTTGTTTTTGGATTCACATTCCTTTTTTACCATTACATAATCTTTGTAAAAATTGTCTAATTTATAAAAAATGTTAAGAATAAAACTCTGAGCTTCCTCATCAAAATCCTTACTATCAAGAATAAGCTCTAACTCATTTCTATAATCCTTAATATTAAATTTGGCTAAAATTTTTTCTTTCTCACTCAATACCAAAAATCTCCTTTTACATCATAATTTTTTCTTCAGTGATCTAATAGTTACAGTTTCTGCAGAGTAGTAAAAAACTCACTCATTGGTATCTGAGGTTGACATTTTTAACTCATTTAACCTTTCTAAAGTCATTAAAACTTGTCTTGGCTTACTACCTTGATATCCGGAAATTACTCCCCTTTCCTCTAATTGATCAATAATTCTACCAGCTCTAGCATAACCAACTTTGAATTTTCTTTGTATAAATGATGTTGATGCCTGACCTGTTTCAACAACTACATCCATTGCTTCCATTAAAAGCGGATCTGTAGCATCATCACCATCTGCTTCCTCAGCCAATTCTTTATCAGATTTATTATTATTCTCAATACTTTCAAGTATTGCCTCACTATAATTTGCTGTTCCATTTGCTTTAATAAAATCAACAATTTTTTCTACTTCTTCATCTGAAACAAATGCACCTTGAATTCTTGTAGGCTTTGATGCCCCAGCTGGCGCAAATAGCATATCTCCTTTACCTAGTAATTTTTCTGCACCTACCATATCCAAAATTGTTCTTGAATCTATCTGAGATGATACAGCAAACGCTATTCTTGATGGAACATTAGCTTTTATTAAACCAGTAATTACATCAACAGAAGGCCTTTGTGTAGCAATAACTAGATGCATTCCAGCAGCTCTAGCTTTTTGTGCCAATCTACATATTGCATCCTCTACATCCTTTGCGGCTACCATCATCAAATCTGCAAGCTCATCTATAATAACCACAATTTGTGGTAATTTACCACCCTCACCTTCTTTTTCAATTGCAGTATTATATCCATTCAAATCTCTTACACCTTTAGTTGCAAATTTGTTGTATCTATCATCCATTTCCTGTACTGCCCATGCAAGTGCACCTGCAGCTTTTCTTGGATCTGTTACAACTGGTATTAAAAGATGTGGAATACCATTATATACTGAAAGTTCAACTACTTTTGGATCAACCATTACTAATTTTACTTCACTTGGTTTTGCTTTAAAAATTATACTCGTAATTATTGTATTTATACAAACACTTTTTCCTGAACCTGTTGATCCTGCTATAAGAACATGTGGCATTTTAGCAATATCTGCTATTATAACTTTTCCTGCAACATCTTTACCAAGTGCAACACTTAGTTTTGATTTAGCATTTTCAAACTCTTCAGTTTCTACCACATCTCTTAAATGTACAGCCTCTTTTTCCTTATTTGGAACTTCTATTCCGTACTGCTTGTTTTCCAGGAATAGGAGCTTCAATTCTTATGGTCTCTGCTGCTAAATTTAAGGCTATATCATCTGCCAAATTAGCTATTTTGCTAACTCTTACACCTTCTGCCGGTTTTAATTCATATCTAGTTATTGCTGGACCCACAGAAACATCTTCAACCTTAGCTGAGACACCAAAACTATATAATGTTTTTTGTAATTTAGCAGCTGTGTCTGTTAATGCTTTCGCTCCTGCCTTGCTAGCTTTTTTAGTATTTTTACTCAATAAGTTTATTGGCGGATACTCATAATGCTCATCTTCAACAACAACCGCGTGCTCTAATTGTAGAACTTCCTTTTTATTATCTTGTTTTTTCTCTTCTTCTTGTTTAAATAAATTGCCTTCTATATAATCAGGATCATCACTTGATTCATTACTTGTTTTTTTGTTGATACCTAATGGTACTATATCATTGTCCTCATGTTTATATTTCTTCATATTTGCATCATCAACGCCAAAGTTGATTTGTAGCTGACTTACTTCTTCTGCTAATCTACGTTTTTCCTCTTTTTCCCTTAATTTTCTCTGTTTTTTAGTTTCTACGACTTCTTTTACTGCTTCAGCTTGTACATCGTCATCTTCATCTATTTCATTTCTTCTTTCTCTTCTTCTATCTATCATGTTTTCAATAAACTCTGATGGTTTAAATCCAAACATAAATACTATAAATATTATTGCTAATCCAATAGTCAAAATTATAGTACCAGAAACTCCAAGTAACTTTATTAATGGAAGCGAAATAATCGCACCAATTACTCCTCCACCTTGATTTCTTGTTCCTAGGAAGAAACCTCTTTCCATAACACTCTGAACGCTTTCATTAGTAGCAAGATTTTTGGTTATTGCAATCTCATATATACTTAGTACTGTGCAAATACATGATAGTACAACACCATACTGAATTAACTTTGATGTAACATATTCCTTATCATTACGTATTAAATTTATGGCTACTGAAAAAAATCCAATTGGTACAAGATATTTTACAATACCAAATATTCCACCTAGTAAATTACTTAAATATTGTCCAATATATCCTGATTTAAAATATATTAGAACACCACTCAATAAACCCGCAACAATTAGAATAACAATTGCTGTTTCCATATCCATCTTACGTTTTTGAGTTTTTGTTTGTTTCGTAGTCTGTTTTTTCTTTTTCTTACTTGCCAATTTTGTTCCTCCTTGCTTTAATATCCTTAATGTATTTTTTTACATATTGCAAAGTGGCTTTGTCACCCTTTGTGTTTATACTAATTGAAACATAATCAGTAGAACTGCTTTCTTATCATATTAAAAAGGACTTTCCCAAAATGACATTTTTGTCCTTTTGGAAACGTCCTTTAGACCAAAAGTAAAAATCGTCCCCTTAATCCACTTAATCCTATTTTTATTTAAGTTCTTTTCTATTATTTTGAATAATTTTTAAAGCATCTTCTAATGCCACTTCTAGACCTTGTAAAATATTATCAGCATAATCCTTTGTTCCCTTAGAAATTTCTCTTGACATTTCATTAGCTGTTTCAATAATCTCTGCCTTTTTCTCATATGCTTTTTTAGTTATTTCGTTCTCATTTATCATTGATATAATTCTATTTTCTGCTTCCTTAACTATATCATCTGCTTCTTTCTGTGCCTCAACTAATATACGCTGTCTTTCCTCTTTAATCCATTTAGCTTGTTTTAATTCATCAGGTAACTTTAATCTTACTTCTTTAATTATTTCTAAAATTTCTTCTTTATCAACAATACTTTTACCAGAAAAAGGTACTGTTTTACAGTTTTCTAATATGTCTTCTAATTCTTCTAGTAATGTAAATATTTCCATAATATAGCCCCTTTCAATTTAAAAATATGAGATTTGCTCTGCCATATTTTCTACAATCATAAATTTCTACATCTAATCTTTTTAAATTATCAACTTCTCTATCTTTTTCATCTGTTTCTATTATTATTATGCCATTTTTCTTAAGTAATTTCAAAGACAATATCATTTCGACTGAATCAACAGCAATATCATCCTTATATGGTGGATCTATAAATATTATATCAAATGCTAGATTTTTATTTGACATATCTTGTAAACACTTCTTATAGTCTTTGTTAATAACTATAGCATTTGCCTGTAATCTAGTCTTTTCTAAATTTTGATGTATCATATCTACTGCTTTATTTGATTTATCACATAAATAGGCTGTTTTACATCCTCGGCTTAAAAATTCAATTCCAATTGCCCCACTACCAGCGAACAAATCTAATACAATAGAATCCTCTATTCTAGAATTGACTATATTAAATAAAGATTCCTTAACCCTATCTAATGTAGGCCTTGTAGATAATTCATCTATTGAATTTAACTTTGTTCCTCTAGCAGTTCCACTAATTACTCTCATAAAAACCTCGTATTTTAAAATTATACATGTATATTTATATTATGTTTTTATCAATCTGTCAATATTATTAACACAAATGTAACATACTCTTAATATTTTTGTAATAAAATTATAATAATGTAATATTTTTCCAATTTTTTCTCTACATTTTATATCACATAGCTTTTCAACAAAAAACAGAGGCAAACAAACTTATTCCCCTGTTTTCATATGTTTTAATTATCTTTTTTCATATCTTTAATTAGTTCTAATTGTGATATTAAAAGAGATTCCATTTTTGCTTTATAAATATCAAATTGTTTTTCCATTTCATCTTTTTCTTTTTGTTTCATAAATATGGATTGATTCAAAGAGTCTAAAGATAATTTTGCACTACCTTCTGCCTCTTTAATTATTTGCTCTGCTTGCTGTTTTGCATTGTTTTTTACTTCATCAGCTGCTGATTGGGCTATAACTAATGTGTTTTGAAGTGTACTTTCTATTGTCTTATAGTGTACAAGATCTTTTTCTAATTGAGCAATTTTTCTATCCTTTTCTGAAATATCCTTGCACTTTTGTTCATAATCAGATGTAAGCTGATCTAGGAAGTCATCTACTTCTTCTACATCATAACCGTTAACCATTTTTCTGGAAAATTTTTTGTTTTCAATATCTAACGGTGTAATCATATAATTCCCTCCATTTCCTTATGATTAATCATTTATATTATTATTTTTCAACCAAGAAACAGAAAGTTTACTTTTTATTTCTTCTCTTGCCATTTCATTTGTAATATCATAATTATAAGGTGCAATTAAGAATATTGAATTTGAAACTTTTTGTATATGACCGTCTAAAGCATGTACAGCTCCACTAATGACATCTATTATTCTTCTTGCAATATCTTTATTTACGTATTCAAGATTTACTATTACAGATTTTTTTTCTTTTAACAAATCACATATACCCTCTGATTGTTCAAATGATGTTGGTTGAGATATAACCATTTTTATTTGTTGCATTTGTGGCATATTTAAAACTTTGTTATTATTGCGTTTTCCAAAAAGCCTTTTTTCTTCAACCTCGTCATTATCTGTTTCATATTCATCCATTTCATATTCATTTTCATCTTCTGTATCAGATGATGGATCTATTCCAAAAATATCCCACACCTTATTCATTATAGCTCCTGACATAATATACCTCCTCAAATATAACTCCTCATTTGTTAGCTGTTAATAGTATCTAACTTTTTTTTACTATTGTCAATAGTTTTTATCTTTTGTAATATAAAATTAATAATTTTGTAATATTTTTGTAATATTAGTGTTTTTTTATAACAATTTCATCATATATACTTATAGATTTTTTACTATCTAAGGTACTTACATCATAACCTTCCTCTTCTAATTCTTGTGTAGAATAATTTTCAACTATTGAATAATTATCATTTTGTCTTAATACTCTAACTAATATTTTTTCTTCATAACCTGCTCTGTTTCTCATAACATATGCAAATTTTCCTTCATATTGTATTGCACTATTTGGAACTTTTATTCCTGAATCACTCCACCAGATTATATCAAAAGGAATTTTTCTATAACTGATTAAATCCTCAACAGAATCTTGTATTTCAAAAACCAATAATACCTCATCATCACTCTCATTATTTTTATAAACGATTTTTGCTGGAATTTCTTCTGAATTAGGTAATCTTAATTTTATGCTATCTCCAACATTAGAATTTAGTGCTTCATCTGTCTTAGAAGTACACGTGATATAACATTTAAAATTATCAATTATTTTTGCACTTGTATTATTAGTAGCAATAATTTGACTATTTTTTAAGTTAAGATTTTCCAAAAAATCCTTATTCAAATAGCTAAAATCTCCTACAGTTAGCTTACTTTCTAGTCCATCTATTTTGTATGATATAATTCCACTTTTATTTGCATATACATATTTAGAATTTGTATTTAACTGATTTTCATATTCGCTTCTCTGTTGTATAAGCTGTTTTACATATGAACCACTTGGTGTTAAGTCTCCCGCTATTTTTGCTTTTTTTGTTATTGAACTAATAATTTCATTTTTATACTGAGCAATTTCCTGAATATTTGTGTTTTCATATACGTTTTCTAGTTTTTCTTCAAGCTGTGTTTCCAATAATTTTATATCAGTCGAAAATAAAGTGCTTTCACTTTCATTTTGTAAGGCCTCTTGTATTTGCACATCTAATTCCTCTATTTTATTGTTTAACTCATCTTCATTTTCTAAACAATATCTATATATTGTTTCACCATTAGCAACCTTTTTCCCTTCTGCCTTTAATTGGACTATCTTTCCGACTAGAAGACTCATTTTCAACTATTTGCTCATCTCTTAATATGTATCCAGTTACTGATTCCTCTTTATAAATTTTGCCTTGTTCTACTATAAAAGTTTCTATTGGATTGTTTAGTAATTTTATTAGTAGATATATACAATATGCCAGAAAAATACATGCCAATATTATTGAAATTTTAGTCTTATTTTTGATATTTAAAGGTTTCTTTTTAATATCATTGACTACATTTTCCTTATCATTTTTTTTATTCACCCTTAACTCCCTCCAAAATAATATTTATATTATTTTGTATATCATCCAAACCATTAAGCCATATTATTTGTTTATTCCTTCTAAACCATGTTAATTGTCTTTTGGCATAGTGTCTTGTTTCTTGCTTTATTTTCTCAATCATTTCCTCATAGGTAATTTCACCATTTAGATATGATACAACTTCTTTGTAGCCTAATCCTTGAATTGCAGTCGGCAATTCATTATATTTATTAATTAATGCTTTAACTTCATCAATCAAACCACTTTCCAACATAATGTCTACTCTTTTGTTGATTCTTTCGTATAGTTTATCTCTTTCCATATTTATTCCAAATACAATATATTCATATGGATTTTCTTTTTGTCTAGATGCAATTTCCTGCTCTGTTTTTGTTTTACCAGTAGAATGATAAATTTCTAAAACCCTAAAAATTCTTTTTTTATCATTTACACTTATCTTGTCCATAGATATTGGATCTATCTCTACCGCTTTTTTATATAATTCATAAAGACCTATTTCATCTGCAGTTTGCTCAAGTTCACTTCTATATCTTAAGTCAACTTCTGTATCATCATATTCGATTCCTTTAACTAATGAATCTACATATAAACCAGTTCCTCCGACTACTATAGGTGTTTTTTCTTTATTTAAAATATCATCTATAGCCATTAATGCATCTTTTTTAAAATTAGCAACACTATATCTTACAGTTGGTGAAATATTTCCTATTAGGTAATGCTTTATGCCATCCATCTCTTGAATAGTTGGCTTTGCAGTCCCAATATCCATATCTTGATAAATTTGCATTGAATCTGCTGAAATAATCTCACCATTAATAGTTTTAGCTAGTTGTATTGATAACGCAGTTTTTCCAGAGGCTGTTGGTCCACATATTACTATAATTTTAGGTTTTGCCATATATTCCTCCCTATCTTCTAGAAAATTTCTTTTCTATATCAGCTTTAGACATTCTAATGGCAGTAGGCGTTCCTTGTGGACTTACAAAAGGTTGAGGTAGTGCAAGTAATTGTATCATTAAATTATCAACTTCCTGTGCTGTTAAAGCCATTTTTGCTTTCCCTGCTGCTTTCCTTGCTATTGTTTCTATAAGTTTTTCTTCGATTTCATTCTTAGCTGTTCTTGCTACAGTGTTGACCTCATTCAAAATTTCTAAGAATAACTGTCTAGTATCTAAGTCAATGCATATACTAGGAACTCCACTTAATTTTATAGTGTTTTCACCAAATTCTTCTACATCAAATCCCGCATTTCTAAATAATTGCATTGTATCCTTTGCTATTCCCATTTCTCTTTCAGTTAAATTTATAACGTCAGGTAAAAGCATTAACTGTGAATCCTTATCTTCGTTGCTATAATAGTTTTTCTTTACTTTTTCATAGATAATTCTTTCATTTGCAGCTTGTTGATTTACTATATACATTTCTCTTTCATATTCAATTATAATATTATTTTCAAATACTATACCTATAAATTTATATACAGGCCTGCTATACACACTTGAATTTGTAAACAATGAGAATTTTTCTACAGTTTTTAAATCTTCTTGCCTAACAGCATAGCCTTTTTCATTGTTTTCTCCATCTTTATTTTTGTTTGAAATATGGGTTCCAAACATTTTCTCATACATTTCTTCAAAATTTACACTAGAATCTTTACTTTTTTCATCTACCTTGTTCTTTTCATTTAAGTCTTGTCCATGTTTTTCATTTTTGTCTTGCTCATGTATCTTTGATGAATCTGATTGCTTTCCATCTATAGAATCAACTTTTGGTTCGCTATTTTCTATATTTTTCTGTATTTCTCCATCTTGAGCATTATCTTCTTCTTTAGTTTGTACATCACTTATTTTTGTTGAAATTATATTTTCTTCTATTCCTTGTTCACTTGTTAGCATTTCTTTCATATCTGTGCTTTCAGTTGTTTTTTTAAAATTTTCAGCTAAGAATCCAGTTTGCAATTCATTAACTTCATTTTGATTATTAGAATTTTTACTATCATAGTCATATTGTTTATATTCGTTTATTCCTCCTACTGATGACATTTGTGATTTCAAATTTAATTTTTCTAAATTTGCATCTAATTCTTTTACCAACCTTTGTAAATTTGTATTTTCTTTATATTCATCAACGTTTAATCCCAAATCCTTAGAAGTAAGTGTTTCATTATTTTCAAATTTCTTTAATTCTATTCCTCCATCATCTTTTACAATAATATTATCATATTGTTGTTCCTCGCTGTCTAATTGTTCACTTTGTTTAGTAGTAACTTCTATTTTCTTCTCTTGCCTTGGATATAATGAATCATATTTCTTTTCCTCTTCTTGGCTTTTTATATTGTTCAATATATCTTCCTGTTCATGTAACAATTTGTCTCTATAAACATCTTCAACAAGATTTCCTTCATTTGTTGAAAATTCATTTTTATTGTTATTCAATATATTTTTAAAGAAGCCACCGATTCCTTTATTTTCATTTGCACTATCTTTTAGACTTTCTTTTCCATTGTCTATTTTTTCGATTTGATCTAAATAATTATTTTTAACAAAGTCTTCAGGTTTAACATTATTATTATTTTCGGCAACATTTTCTTTCAATAAAGCTTCCTTTATAGCATGATATACTAATTTAAATACTTTGTTTTCTTCCTGAAAACGAACTTCTAGTTTTGCTGGGTGAACATTTACATCTAATCTATGTGGATCTATTTCAATGTCCAATATTAAAAAACCATACTTTCCTATACCTAGCATACCCTTAAACCCTTGTTCAGCAGCACTTGTTAAGGTTTTATCTTTGACATATCTTTTGTTTACAAAGAATAATTGATTTGCTCTATTTGAACGTGCTATAGTTGGCTTTCCTATAACACCTTTTACAGCCATATCTTCAAAATAATATTCAACATTTATAATATTTTCTGCCACATCTTTTCCATAAATACTATACACAATATCCTTTATCTCACCGTTTCCTGAAGTCTGAATTACTGTTTTTCCTGAATTTATGAATTTAATTGCAATGTTAGGATTTATTAAGGCAATACGTGTTATACTGTCCTCTATATATCCAGATTCTGTAAAGTCTTTTTTTAGAAATTTATATCTAACTGGAGTGTTGTAAAAAAGGTTTTCTATAGTTATTGATGATCCTTTTGGACATCCTGTTTCTTCTTTTAATATAATTTTTCCACCTTCAACTACTATTCTATGTCCAACCTCACTATCTTCAGTTTTAGTAACCAATTCTACTCTAGAAATTGCGGCAATACTTGCAAGAGCCTCACCTCTAAATCCCATAGTCTTTACAGTTTCCAAATCATCTGCATTTCTTATTTTACTTGTAGCATGTCTTTCAAAAGCAATTTCCAAATCATCCTCTGCAAAACCTTTTCCATTATCTGTAATACGAATATATGATATACCACCATTTTTAATTTCTACAGAAATATTATCTGCTCCTGCATCTATCGAGTTTTCTACCAATTCTTTTACTACTGAAGCTGGTCGTTCAATAACCTCTCCTGCTGCAATTTTATTAATTGTTAAATCATCTAATAATACTATATTTCCCATTTAACTTCCTCCAAAAATCTTTTGAATAATTTATTTTAGGTTAGTCAAAATTTCTAACTAACATCTTTTTTCGAAATTATATCACTAATTTACAAATTTTGTATATACATTTTTCAATTTTATTAACACTTTTTTATTTTTTGAATAATATATACCATACAAAAGAACAAAAACAAAGTTCTTTTTTTAGGAGGTATCATTATGAGAAATTGTTGTAATAATAGTGAAATTTTATGGTTCATTATTTTATTCTTACTTCTTTTCTGCTGTTGTGGAAACAACAATGATTGTGGCTGTGGCTGTAATTAATCTATAACATTTAGCATTTACTTAAGGAGGTGATTCGGTATGCCTGAAAACAGAGGATGTGGTTGCGGATTTGGATTTGGTGATGACTGCTGTTGGATAATAATAGTTCTTATATTAATATTCTGTTGTTGCGGTGGTAACAGAGGTTGCTGCTAATCTTTAGAAAAAAAATAAAAAGTCTAGGTATTTTGTTGTTACATTATATCTAGACTTTTTATATTAAAGCTAAATTAATGTTAAATTATATAAACTTTTTAGTTTAGTATATTGGATATTTCTTTATTTTTCTATATAATTACTTTCTTTAATAAATTAATACAGCTTACTAATTCAAAAACTTCATAGTTATTTAAATTATTATAATATTTTTCTATACTCAAATTATCACTAATTTTTTTCAATGATAATAATGGTATTTCATTTAAATCACAAATTAATGCAATAGAATGAAGCTCCATATCAAAAGCTATATGTTCTTCTATATCAGTATCTGTAACAAAACTTTCTGAAGAGTAACATTCAACTTTCTCTATATCCGGATTTTCCAATAATTCTAATTTCTGACTTCCACCAGCATACATCACATACTTTTCTTCTCCTGGAATTTCCCATTCATAATTATAAGCTCTTGATATATTAACCCATTTACCAATTTCAATATCTGTTGATCCTGCATAGCCAACATTAATTATCAACTCTGGTTTTGGATTATTTTCCAAATATCGTGATAAATTTATTGCAGTCACTTGTTTTCCTACTCCAGTTATTAAAAGCCTTTTCTTTTTATCCTCACTCTCATAAAGATTTTCGCTTAATTCTTTCATTTCAAGTTCTTTAACTATTTGTTTTGCCTCTTTTTCCATTGCTATTACAAATAATACATTTTCCATTTTTTGTAAGTCCTTTCTTTGTTTTATGTAATCTGATAGAGGTAAAATTTTTATAACAAAATTTTCAACCTTTCTCATTTTTTATTAACATTATTTTCTATCATCATTAACCACATGCATTGGATAATTTTTTTGCTGTAAAACTTTTTTTATTGCTTCAGGTTTAATTGAATAATCATTTATTTTATCTAATTCTAACCATCTATATTCCAAATACTCTTTACCTTCTATATTTTTTAAAGTTTCTTCTATTTTTTTATCCTCATCATTAACAAATTCTCCAAAATGTACAAACATTATTTCATGATACTCTGAATCTCTAAAATTGAAAAAATTTTCTATGGTACAGCAACACCCAGTCACCTCTATTTCCTTCCCAATTTCTTCCATAACCTCTCTTTTAACTGTTTCAGCAGAGCTCTCCCCTAGCTTCACTCTTCCACCAAGCAAAGCATGATAATCTTCATTCAGATTTCTATGCATTAACACCTTATTATTGTGAATTATTAGCACTGTTGCTCTCACATTTAAAACATAATTTTCCATTTTTACTGTAATATCCATATTTTTTCCCCCTTATATAACAATTTAATTTTTTCTTAAACTTTTGTTATTTTCTTTTTCTAATTGTTTTAAACTCTTTTCAGGAGTCGGTAAATCCTCTGGCATAGTTCCTCCATTTTTAGCAATTACTTCTCTAATATTTTTTCCAATAGTATAATGAGTATCATTTGCTTCTTTTTCAGTCTTTATATTATCTTTTCTCAATTTTTGTTCTGTTTGTGAAATTCTAAACAAATTAGCAATAAGTTCATCACTTCCCATATTATCTAAGATGTCTTCTCTATATCTTAATCCTTTTCTTTTAGCAATATCATCAGCTGTTTCTCCATTATACAAACCTTTATAACCTGCGTTATGAAATTTATCAAAATTTTTAACCCCTGCTTTTTTTGCTGTTTTATTAAGTGAATAATTGCCTTTTCTTGTTAGGTCTCTTTGATAAAATCTTTTTTCATCTTCTGTAAGTGAACTATATTCTTTTTCGCTGATTTCTTGTTTTCTAGTTTAAACTGCGAAATATGTTTGAGCAAGAGCGATTACTTTCTTTCGAGAGTCTCCATTTTGAGCTATTAAGTAGCAAGCATAACGAGATAATTTATAATCGTTTATTTCAACTTCCGCATTATTAGCTCTTCTTGACAACTTGCCAACGTTGGCAAAATGTCCGAATGCACTAATACCGCTGTTTTGACAAGCTTGTATTGCTTTGTCAATTACACTTTCAAATCTTCTCCATTGTTTGTATTCTAATATAACCATAAGTTCTCTAGCATACCAAAA
>CANQKT010000014.1 GCA_947624525.1 uncultured Clostridia bacterium
TAAAGAAAATTTCATTACTGCTATAATAAAATTGAATATCATTGTAATTATAATTACTTTATTTTCTGTCATCTTAAGTTATCCTTTCTATAAAAAATATTTTTTTTATCTTATCATAACAATTAAAAAAATACTATACCTAAAAAAATACTTATAATTTAATTTTTCCATTAAATTATAAGTATTTTTAATCTTTAATCTGTAAAAATTATAACGAAAACATATTTCATTAGCTAAATTTTCCCCAGATTGAGGAAGATTTTTAATGTCACTATATAGCTCGTAAAAGCTTCTCATATATCTAAGATTTGTTTCTGAAAAAGAATGAGATTTTGGAAAAATGTCATTTAAATCTTTACTAATCTTTTGATAGAAATTTGTTCCATTAATTCTAATGCCCTTAATATAATATCAACTTGTTCATTTGATAAACTAATGTAACAGGTTGAACTTTCTTAAAATCAAACGTTGCTTTTGAATTTGTTGAATCAACCATCTCTACTTCCCTCCGCTTCTAATTTTATTCATATATTAAGCTACACAATACCCCATAGCATCATTCACAATAATTTTGCTAATATCAGAAGCGGAAATCTTTATAAGAGTCTTTAATCTTCAATCATATCTATCATTCTTATATGGTATCCGTTTTTCTCGTAGAATTTTATAGCACTTTCATTGTAGCCAAATACAGCAATAAGGATTTTTTCACATTCAATAGACTTTAAATATTCTTTCATAGCATCTAATAATTGCTTTCCTATTTGTTTTCCTCTGTATTCTTTATCTATAATTAGCTCTGTAATTCTTCCACGCTTTGGAGCTTTAAAATCATATCTTTCCGTTTCAGCATTGTTTATTAAGCCAACTACTAATCCTACGATTTTCTCTTTATCTTTAAATAATAGAATTTTACCATTGCATTTTTTTACTTCCTCCATAGTTTTAGTGAAATATTTATTTCTATAACCATTTCCAACTATATTATAGCCTTCTTTATCCATATCTGCCAAATGCTGTTGTAATTGTACTAATAGGTCTTTAATTTGTTCATCATATTTTGAATCATATTCAATAATCATATTAACTAATTATTCCTCCATCTCTAATTGTTAAATTTATATCGTCTAATATTTGCTTTCCGCTTCTATATTTAAAACTAAGATTTTCTATTTCTATCATTTTTAATATCCTCTATTTTTTTTACAACTGTACCATAAGTATAGAAACTCCCTATAACAAAGTTTACTGTATTAACGTTACTATTCATTGCATCTTCTATTGCTTCCTCTATACTTTTTTTATGTATATTTTCCACAGTAGTATACTTTTTCATATATTCATATAATTCATCGCTTGTTGCATAGCTAGCAGGATTATTACCTGATGTTAATATAAATAAAGCTTCTTTATCTTCTGCTAATAATTTTAACATCTTATCATAATCTTTTCTCTTAAGGATTGATACAACATAAACTCTTTTATAATTACTATAATACATATGTACCATATTTTGTAAATTCTTTATTGCTGGTTCATTATGTGCACCATCATATACTATTATTGGGTTATCGTTCAATTGTTCCATTCTACCTTTATGAATTACTGTTTCCAATCCAGCTCTTATACTTGAACTTGTAACTTCGTATCCTAATTCATTTAATATTTTCATTGTTTCTATACATAAACTTGCATTTTGAATTTGAATTTTTCCTTTTAAATTTAACCTTAATTCTGACATATCCTTATAATCAAAATATTGAAAATTGTTATCAAATTTGTAATTTGCTATATCAGATTCTTTTACTATATGTAATATATTGTTTTTATTCTCACATTGTTTAATAAACACATTATCAACTTCAGGTATAGTTTGAAAAATTACAGTATTTGAATTATCTTTTATAATTCCTGCTTTTTGATATGCTATTTCTGCTAATGTATTACCTAATATGTGCATATGATCATATCCTATTGATGTTATAATTGATACCAATGGTTTTGTGATAATATTTGTACAATCATATAAGCCACCAAGACCTGTTTCAAGAACAACAAAATCAACATTTTTTCTGTAAAAATATAGTAAAGCCATTGTTGTTTCTAGTTCAAATAAAGTGATATTAACTTCTTCAATTTTATTATATTCATCTATTAACGGTTTTAATTCTTCTATAAGTTTTAACATTTCTTCATCAGATATTTCTTTTCCATTAATACTTATTCTTTCATTATATCTAATTAAATGAAGAGATAAGAATTTACCCACCTTATAACCTTGCTTTTGTAAAATATTAGCTATTATTTCTGTACAACTTCCTTTTCCATTTGTTCCTGCAATATGTATAAATTTCATATTTTTTTCAAAATTATTATATTTATACATAAAATACTGCATAGCTTTTAGTGAAAGATTTTTTGTACCTTTATAAAAATTTTTTAAATATTCATTTACATCTACATTAATCATTATTAAATCTCCTAATCTTGCATTAAATATTTAATAAATATCGGATTTAAAACTTTATTTAAAATATATATAATTGTAACTTGAAAACATCTCTAATGGTCTTACAGTAAAATCAACTCCATTCATACATTCAGTTGGATATAAAGTTTTATAAATCATTAATTCTTCCTTATTCTCAGTATGTCTTGCAGTACCAATAATTTCATATAAATATAAATTTGGTTCTTCTTTTAATTGTTCCTCAGTCATTTTTTCTCTATTAAAAAGAAAAACATCATATTTCACTACGAAAAATCGCAAAAGAATTGGGCTTGAATAGAGAAGTAATAAGAAGAATTTACAATAAATAAAAATGTGTGTCAAAAATCTCCGTCCCCATTGACACCCATTGACAAAAAATCAGTAGAACTGGGATACAATCCCAGTTTTGCTTTGCCTTCATTTGAATGCCTCACTCAGCTCGTTGATCAGTTCTTCCTCTGTGGCCTTTGCTACGATGATAACACCTGTTTTGGTAATATCATCCTTGACGTAGTTGAACGAAACAATGTCAATCAAGTCTGCGTAGTTGTTGATGTACCTATTCATACTGTAGAAAACGTATTCACTCATCAATCCATTCTCTACATACATAATACGTACTTCAGATTTTTCTTCAGAATCATCTGTCAGCAACAGCAGCTCAGCATTTGCAACAATTTCTCTGCCTTCAACTGCCCGAACCAAGGTTTTGATATACTTACCATTGATCTTGACTCTCTTCTCTTCGCCGTATGCCAGTTCCTCAATAAGTGTTCTCATGTCGTTTATACCGACCTTTCTTAATTATTTAGAAGGCTATGTTTCCATATTTATTAGTACACTGCACATATAAAATGAAAACATATGCAAGGGTATAAAAAACCTTCCATACTATTATTATACCATTTTATGTAAAATTAGGCAAATTTCTTTGTACCTAAATAGTGTAAAATGGTTTTTCCGAAACTTCTTGACACCAACGACAACAATACTTTGATTTTGTGTGTATGTTAGTCAATGATGTAAAACAAAGCATATACCTATGCATTTAAGCCTTTATAAAAATCATATTGTATTTATAAGAATATTAATGAATTACAGTCGGTTCAAGAAAAGAAAAAACAGGGATATTTCTAAGCACTCCAAACAGTATTGTAACCATTAATAACAAATACCAAACCAAATTTGGAAGCCTTTTTTTTCCATTAAGAATAAACATATAAATCCAATATACAATTGCTAAAGGGAATATTATAACAACTAGCATATTATATCGAAATGCCTGATATATATCAAGTTGTAGCAAAGAAAATAAAGATCTAGTAATACCACAGCCAGGGCAATATAATCCTGTAATTTTCAAGAAAATACAAGGGATTCCAGCATCATATCTGAAATGTAGAGTGATGGCTAAAATCCCTAATGTTAATAAAATAACAAGTTTTTTTAAATTTTCTTTTTTAATTTCCATTTTGTTGTCTCGCTAATGTATTTAATTCATTTTGAACCAAGCAATATGTAACAATGCTAAATCCAAAAATTGAAAGAATTAAATACATTATAGAATTATCATTGGCTGTAATTCCATGTTTTTGATTTGCTTCAAACATTTCTTTTCCTATTTTATAGTTCCAATATATAGAATAAATTCCACATGTAATAAGTGTAAATAAAAATGCCTTAACTCCTGTAAAACTTGGATCATCGTTTGCTCTTGAAGCATCATCTGTTAGTGTGATAAACCAATAAATTCCATAAATACCGCATGTTACAATACTTAATAAAATAGCTACTACTATGTTTCTTTCTTTAATCATATTTATCCCCTCCTATATTTCTATCATACCTCTATTCGACAAAATTTTCAACTGTTTTCTTTATATTTATAAAATTTTTTTCTTACAACTCTATATCATCTGTTACTACCTTAATATCATTACCATGTTCATACATATTTTCTTTTTTTTCAGCACTTGTAAATTCTTCTGTACCAGCTATATTGACATATAACCTTTTACACTGTAAAGCATCTTGTAAAGTCAATTTACCTGATTGAATTTTACTTCTTAATATCGGGCTTTTAATGTAGTTCTGGAAATTTCTCTGAATCTCAGCTAAATTTTCCAAAGTTGTCACATTATTTATCTCCACTATATCCTTCATATTATCAGAGAAAAATTTTGTAAAATCTTTTTTAGTCGTATTTCCAAGTATTTTAGGAGAACTAAATAAAATTTCTATAAAATCAACAACTGTTGCCATCTGAATATATTTTGTATCAGTAGGATTATTCTTATGATGTCTAGTAAATAACCTTTTTATAATATTTTTTATCCTATTGAACAAAGATTTTTTTGCCTTATTATCCGCTTCTTTAATTTTTGATTTATGCCTATGCTTTAACTGATGATTAGATTTAAGTTTAACATTTCCATTCAAAGCTTTTTGAATTTCCTTTTTACCAATATTATCTTTCTTTGTCTGCTCTATATCGTTCAATAAACTTAATAATTTTTCACAAGCAGTATAATTCATAACACTAAGCATATTTAAACACAATCTATTTTCATCAGTATCGAATTTAAAGTTATTTTGAAAAATATCATGACTACGCAATTTATTGAATTGTCTTGTTAATTCAATTGATCTAATGTCACGTTTATTAGAGGAAATATCTTCTAATACTTTAGATGTCCTTTCTCCAAACTTATTCATATATTCTATATAAATTAATTTTCCATTATACAATAAATTACTAAAAACCTCATCTTCAGACAAATTTAATATATTACTATTATTGTAATTAATAGACTTTAGCTTTGGCAAACTAGAAAAATCAAAAGCATTTTCATTATCAAAAGCATTTTTTGGAAGACTTAAATTTTTTATATTACTACAATCACTAAAAGCTCCATCATGTATCATAATAGGTTCATCTGAACTAGATGTTTTAGGTAGGATAGAAACTGTTTCTAAATTACTACAATTACTAAATGCCCCTTCTCCAATATGTGTAACTGTAGGTGGGATAGTAACCTCAGTTAATGATAAACATTCTTCAAAGGCATTATCTTCAATCACCTTTAAAGCTTGTGGTAAGTTTATATTTTCTAGTTTAGAACACCCTGAAAAAGCTTTTTTTCCAATTTTTTCGATGCTAGAAGGTAATTTTAAATGCTCTAGATTTTCACAGTCTAGAAACATTTCATCACATATACAATCTATATTATTACTATTGAAGGTAACGTCTTCCAAAGATGTACAATTACAAAAGACAGCTTCTCCAATTTTAGAAACAGTATTTGGTAATGTTATTGATTTCAAATTAGTACAATTACTAAAGCATCCATCTAATATAGTGGTCACATTATCAGGAATATTTACATCACTTAAACTATAACACCAACCTAAAAAATATTCAGGTAAAATTTTAATATTTTCAGGTAAATTTACCTTTCTTATTTTTTTGCATCCTCGAAAACATTCTTTTCCCATTTTTGTTACACTATTTGGAATTGTTATTTTCTCCAATTCAGTGCAATTTTTGAAACATTTATTTCCAATAACCTGAACATTATTTGGTATGCATACTTCTTGTAAAGACTCATTCCCTATCCTTGCTGTTTCCAAAAATAAACCATCTGCTAACTCTGTATAGTTTTCTTTTGGAAACACTAATGAATTTAATCCACTCTGACTATTCTTTTTTATATGAAAATGATCTTTTGTTTTTATAATTCCTTCTTCCATCTTCAATTACCCTTTCTTAATTTTTGACAACGTATATTTTATCATTTTTAGCTATAAAGTCAATATGTAATTTAGTTATTATTTAACAGTTTTTTGAATTATTGTACAGTAATAAAATTTAGTAGTTACGTAAATTATTTTTAATTATAAAGTCAATATTGACTTTTAATAAATCAATGATAAAATTAAAATATCATTATAAAAAGAAAGGATTGATTTTATGATTAACACTGAGGGGAATCCTACTTTTTTAAACTCTTTTTTAGATTATACTGCTACTATTTTAAATAAATCACCTAACACTATAAAAGAATATAACTATGATTTAAATAACTTCTTAAAATTCATTCTCGTACATTTTAGAATGGTAAGTGATAAGAAAGCTTTTAAAGAGATAGATATACACGACATGGACATCAGTATAATATCCAGAATTACTCTTGAAGATATACATGCATACCTATTTTATCTAAAGAATAATTTTCAAAGTAAAGCTGCTACTCGAGCAAGAAAAACTGCTAGTATACGAGTATTTTTCAATTATTTATCTAATAAAGCAGGTTTAATAGATAAGAATCCTGCTCAAAATTTAGAAACTCCAAAACAAGATAAACGTGTTCCAAAATATTTATCCTTAGATGATAGTAAAAAACTATTAGAAGCGGCATCTAATATTGATGATAGAAATAAAGAAAGAGATTATGCTATTATTACTCTATTTTTAAATTGTGGCATGCGTCTGTCTGAATTAGTTGGTATAAATATTAAGGATATAAATTTTAATGATTGCAAAATGACTGTTATTGGCAAAGGTAATAAGGAACGCACTATTTACCTAAATAATGCCTGTATGAATGCAATAAAAACCTATCTTGTAGTACGACCTAGAGATAGTGTTAAAAGTAATTCTCGTGATGCTTTATTTTTAAGTGAAAGAAAAGAACGCATTAGTAATAGAACAGTTCAATATATTGTTAAGCAAGAATTATATAAAGCAGGTTTAGATACAAACAAATATTCTGTTCATAAACTTAGACATACTGCCGCTACTTTAATGTATCAGTATGGGAATGTTGATATTAGGGCTTTACAAGAACTTTTAGGTCATGAGAGTATTTCTACTACAGAAATTTATACTCATGTTGCTAATGAGCAAGTACGTAATGCTGTTGAGAGCAATCCTTTGGCTAATTTGTGATAGTTTCTATAAATATATAGCTTTTAACAATAGGAAACTCTTACTGTACCATTTGAACAGCAAGAGTTTCCTACCAACTTCCAACTTGTTGCCATAACTTAAAATATATCCCCCATTTGTTATTTTCATCTATGATGTTACTATTAAAAGTATTTAGAATATTTTGTTATTCTTAGATTATATTCCAAAATTAAAATTATATTCATAATATTATAGGTTGAATTTGTTCAGCCTCCAAAGCTTTGCTTAACGTGGTTTCAAGGTATTCAGGATCAAATACTAATGAATTAGGTTTAGTAATTGGATTATCTTGCCTAAACGGTACAAAATAATAATTTCGTCTATTTAATAATTTCCCAATATTTTCAGCACTTCCTGATAATGCATCATTTGTAGATATAGCAATAACTAATGGACGTTGATTCCTTAAATGTGATTTTGCGGCCATTACTACAGGTGTATCTGTAATACCATTAGCCAACTTTGCAATAGTATTTCCGAGAACATGGTGCTATTAACATTATATCTGTCATTTTCTTAGGACCTATTGGCTCTGCATCTTGTATAGTATGGATAATATCTTTATTAGTTATTTGCTTAATTTTATTTATATGTTCTAAAGCATCTCCAAATTTAGTATCCAAATTATAAGCATTATATGACATTATTGGAATCACTTCAGCTCCTAATTTAACTAAATTTTCCATTTGCTCTATAGTTTTCTTAAATGTACAAAAAGAACCAGTAAGAGCAAATCCTACTTTTACGTTTTTTAGACTCAAAATATCCCCCTCCTTTATATAGTGTATATATTATTATAGTATGAAATTATGTAAATAAAGGTTCAGAGAACTTTCATATAATATAAAAAAGGTACACTGAATGTCAGTGTACCTTTTTCGATTTAACCTAACTGAAATGATTCTGATGGCCGTCTCCCCAGAAACCTATATACCCATGATTGGTATATTCTCCAGAAAGATAACCACGTACAGCCTCCTTTACATCCTCAGAGACTTTACTTGAATAATCCCCCAGATTTACATAGGATGATGCTCCAGAGAACTGTCCTCTCTGTGTTAAAACATCATAAATAGTGTCCGGATAAACGCTACTGTCCTTTCGGTTGCAGATTACTTCTGCAACCTTGGCTTTGTTCTCGACACTGACTTCGTATGAGCCAGCCTCGTGTGCGACTGCATTACATAGAAGAATAAAATCACTGTCATCTTCTTCAATGCCATAAAGCCAATCGTTAGAAGAAGTTTTTGTATCTTCCTCTACTACCTGCCCGGTAGTCAGTTCTGTCTCTTCACCAAGTGACACTGTTGTGGTAGTTGTAGTACTACTTTCAGTATCCTTCGTGATGTGGGTTGAAGATTCTGTATTAGCATAACTTGCCTCAGTAGAAGCAATAGTTTGCTTAGCAGATTTCTTCGGAGCAACACTAGCATTTTTACTACGCCTAACTGATGTTACAACACTAACTCTTTTGTTAGAAACATCTACAGTCTCAGTAGTCTTGCCAGTCGTAGTCACTGCCAATGTTGTAGCGGTTGAAGTGGCAGTGGTGTGAAGCATCTCTTTTGATGCCTCTGTGCTTGTGCTAGTTGTAGAGCTAGCCATTGTTGTGCTTACAGTAGTGCTTGTGGTAGTGGATTCTACTGTTTCAACAGTATCATTCTTCTTATTACCACTAAATGCCCACACAGGAGTCGCAATTCCTGTGCCCAATACTGCAACACAGATAATTGCAGTAACACACTGCCTTAAGGTAAGCTTTTTAGCTGCCTCAAGCACTTCCTTTGCCACTTTCGTGGCCCGCTCTTTCGCATGTCGGACCATTGTCCGATCACACTCCTTTCTCCCAATTACGGGTGTAAGAAATTACGTATAGGCTTCTTTAAAAGAAACCTGGTTCTGGATACTTTTCCCAGAGACCTTTTTTCATTATACCATAATTATCTTATATTTGTCAAATTCATTGTATCTCTTGCAATTACTAACTCTTCATTAGTTGGTATAACCCACACTCTAATTTTAGAATCAAAAGTGGAAATTTCAACCTCTTCACCTCTTAATTGATTCTTTTCATCATCAATTTTTACTCCTAGAAATTCTAAATTCTTGCATATGCCCTTTCTTCTATTAAACTGATTTTCACCAACACCAGCAGTGAAAACAATATTATCAATTCCACCCATAGACACAGCATATTTTACTATAAATTGTGCAATATTCAAATCATAAGCCTTTAAACTAAGCTCTGCACGCTTATTACCTTCAAGTGATGCCTTTTCTATATCTCTTACATCAGGTGAAATTCCTGAAATTCCATATAAGCCAGATTCTTTATTTAAAATTCTGTCCATTTCGTCAGATGAAAGATTTTCTTTTTTCATTAAAAATGTAACTATAGAAGGATCTAAATCTCCGCTTCTAGCACACATTATAATTCCACCTAGTGGAGTTAGCCCCATACTAGTATCAACTGATTTTCCTCCTTGGACAGCGCATAAACTTGCACCTTGACCTAAGTGGCATACAACTGTTCGCAATTCTTCTATTGGCTTATTTTCAAGCTCTGCCACCCTTTTTGATACATATGAATGAGATGTACCATGAAATCCATATTTACGTATTTTATAATCTCTATAATAATGATATGGAATAGGAAACAAATATCTTTCTTCTGGAATAGTTTGATGGAAAGCAGTATCAAACACAGCAACCATAGGTTTCCCCGGCATTGTCTTTTGGCAAGCTCTAATTCCAGTTAAGGCCCCCGGATTATGTACTGGTGCTAAGTCTGAACATTCCTCAATTCCTTTTATAACTTCATCTGTAATAATAGCAGATTGACTAAATTTTTCACCACCATGAACTACTCTATGCCCAATAGCATTTATTTCATCAAGACTTTTTACTACACCATACTCACTATTTGTTAATTGTTCAAGCATAACATTAATAGCTTCTTCATGTGTAGGAGCAGTCTTTTCTGTTACATATTTTTCTCCATTAACTTTGTGTGTTATAAAAGAATTATCTTGACCTATTCTTTCATACACCCCTTTTGCCATAACTTCTTCATTTTCCATATTGATTAATTGGTACTTTAATGAGGAACTACCACAATTTAATACTAATATTTTCATATTTTAACCTCCTGCACAATTTGGAACCCGTCCCTTTGTACACTTTGCACATCTTGAGACACATCTCAAATTGATTTTTTATTTTTACATACTATTTATAACATATACAATGCAGTATTTGCAATATCATTTTTTCAAATTGATCTACAATTGAGCTAAAGTGTCTCTTGCAATCAATAACTCCTCATTAGTAGGTACAACATACAATTGAATTTTAGAAGCATCTGCCGAAATCTTGCCTTCACAATTAACATAAGCATTATTCTTTTCCTCATCCAACTCAACTCCTAAAAAAGCCAAATAATCACAAATTTTCTTTCTCTCCTTAGCATCTTTCTCACCAATACCAGCCGTAAAAGTGATAATATCAACACCACCCATTGATACAGCGTATTTAGCTATAAATTGAGCTACATTATATGCAAAACTATCTAGTGCCATTAATGCATTAATATTTCCTTCCAAAGCTTCTGCTTCAATGTCTCTAAAATCTACAGAAACTTCAGATATACCATATACACCAGATTTTTTATTTAATATTTCATCCATTTCATCAGGAGTATGATTTCTATATTTAGCTATATATGTAACTACAGAAGGATCTAAATCTCCACTTCTTGTTCCCATAGGAATTCCTCCTAGAGGAGTAAATCCCATACTTGTGTCTACAGAGATACCATTTTTAATAGCACAGATACTTGCACCTTGACCTAAATGACAATTTATAACTCTTAGGTCTTTTAATGGTTTATTTACTATTTCCGCTACTCTATTTGCTACATATTTATGTGATATTCCATGAAAGCCATATCTACGTATTCTATATTTCTCATAAAATTCATATGGAATAGGATATATGTAACTTTCTTCTGGAATAGTTTTATGAAACCCTGTATCAAAAACTGCCACATTGACTTTGCCAGGCATTATATTCATGCATGCTTCCATTCCTGAAATAGCTGCTGGATTATGTAGTGGTGCTAAATCTATGATATTTTTTAGCCCATTTAAAACTTCAGGAGTGATGATTATAGGATCTGTATACTTTTCGCCACCATGAACTACCCTATGACCAATTGCATCTATTTCATCAACAGATTTTATTACACCATATTGTTCACTAAGTAATCTTGTTAAAACAAATCTAATGGCTTTTTCATGATTAGATACTGGTTTCTCGAATTTATGTTTGTTATCTCCCACTTTATGAGTTAAAAAGGAATTGTTTTGCCCTACACGTTCAAAATTTCCTTTGGCTAACACTTTTTCTGTTTCCATTTCTATTAATTGATATTTCAGTGATGAACTTCCACTATTCACAACTAATATCTTCATATTATATCTATCCTTTCTGCTATAAATTTTTGTATGGTATACTTCTATTTTTGAGCCTGCACTGCAGTAATAGCAATTACACCTGCAATATCTTCAGCAGAACATCCTCTTGACAAATCATTTACTGGTTTAGCTATTCCTTGGCACAAAGGACCATAAGCCTCTGCTTTTGCAAGCCTCTGAACCAACTTATAGCCTATGTTTCCTGCATCTAAGTCTGGGAAAATCAGAGTATTAGCTTTACCCTGCACTGGGCTATCTGGAGCCTTAGAATCGGCTATTTCTGGGATTATTGCAGCATCTAATTGCAATTCTCCATCACATATCAAATTAGGAGCTTTTTGCTTTAATAGTTTTGTAGCTTCAACAACTTTATCTGTAAGTGGAGAATGAGCACTTCCATATGTAGAATATGAAAGCATTGCAACTCTAGGTTCAGCACCCACTAACTGCTCAAAGCTTTTTGCAGATGATATGGCTATTTCAGATAAAGCTTCTGCATCTGGATATTCATTTAAGCCACTGTCTGAAAAAACAAATATTCCATTTTCACCATAATTACAATCAGGCACTACCATTATAAAAAATGCAGAAACTAATTTTGTATTAGGTGCAGTTTTAAGTATTTGTAATGCTGGTCTTAATGTATTAGATGTAGAATGACATGCCCCTGAAACTAATCCGTCTGCATCTCCTTGTTTTACCATCATCATTCCAAAATAAGTTTCATCTTTTATCAATTTTTGAGCATCTTCTAGTGTTATTCCTTTTTCTTTTCTTAATTCATAGAATCTTTGAACATACGTTTGGAAGTTTGCACTTTTTGTCGGATTTATTACAATTGCTTTTGATATATCTATTTCATGCTCTTTTGCCATATTGTATATTTGCGTGGTATCTCCTAGTATTATTATATTTGCATATTCTTCCTTTAGGGCTATAGAAGCGGCTTTTAATGTTCTTATATCATTCCCTTCAGGTAATACTATGGTTTTTATTTGTTGTTTTGCTTTTAATTTTATATTATCTATAAATGACATATTTATTTCTCCTTTCATGTTTTCAATAAGTCACTCACCTTAAGCTTTACAAATTTTACAACTATTACTAAATTACCATATTATTATTTTACTACTATACCTAATAATTTAGATAATTCCATTGCCTGATACTCATCAACAATTATTCCTCTCAAATCTTGTGGCAATACAACTATTCCTGTTATATCACAAGTTGAAAAATCAATTCCACTTAAATTTGTTTTAAATAATTGTATTCCAATTAAGTTAGAATACTGAAATTCTACTTTTTTTAATAGAGCTTCTTGGATACTAGCATTTGACAATTTACTATTTATAAAAGTTGTTTCTCGTAAATTAGTTAGGGACATATTTGCATAAGAAGCATTACAATTATCAAAATATGTATTTTGCATATATGTATGTGTAAAATTACATCCTACTATTTTACAATTTCTAAAGGTTACTCGTACAAAAGAACATTCACTAAAATCTGTATTTGAGAAGTCACATCCTTCAAAGGTTACATCTGTAAATGCTATTTTATTAAACTTGGCATTTAAGCATATTGAATCTACAAATTCACATGAGCTAAATTCAAAATTGTTTGTATCTATATGTGCTTCATAGCATCCTTTAAATCGTAAGCCTTTTACATCTACGCCGCTTGATTTTGCTTGATTTATTATTTTTTGCAGGCAGTTACATTCAACCAAATCAAATGTGTGCACTTTATAATTAATCATTTCTTCCATATGTTACTCCTCATCTTTCACTTTGTTTTTCCAATGTATATTTTAATTATTTATCAATTATTCTTTGTAATTATTATTAAAATATAACTTTTATTTTTAGTCAATATATTTTTTGAATATTTTTGCCATTCCCGGTAATTTTTTGAGAAATTTTATATTTGCAATTATTTATTACAAAATAATTAAATATTAAAAACATTATATTTTATTGTATATTTTTTTGCTTTTTTTCACATAATAATTTTGAGAAAACGATTGGAGGTGTTTCTTATGTCAGAAAAAAATAATAAAAACAACCAAAACAATAATAAAAACAATCAAAATAATCAAAACAACAAAAATAATCAAAATAATAATAGAAATTGTGATTAATCTTTTGTGTAGAGTAAATAACAAGATAATAAAAAGAAGCGGAAATCTAAGTGTTCCGCTTCTTTTTATTATCTTAAGCTTCTTTTTCTTGTTTAATATTGGCAAAATATTAACTGCATCTGTCTTATAAAAAGACTATTTTTTATTTATATTGCTCAATATATTCTATAGTATTTTCTTCAAAAATTGTCCAGTATAACTTTCACTAACTTTAGCCACTTGTTCAGGAGTACCACTAGCAATTACTTGTCCGCCTGCTTCCCCTCCTTCTGGGCCTAAATCTATTATATTATCACATGTTTTTATCAAATCCAAATTATGTTCTATTACTATTATTGTATTTCCAGTATCTACTAGTCTTTGAAGTATATTTACCAATCTATGAACATCAGCTATATGCAATCCAGTAGTTGGTTCATCTAAAATATACAGAGTTTTCCCTGTAGCCTTTTTAGAAAGCTCTGTAGCAAGTTTTACTCTTTGGGCTTCTCCACCTGATAATGTAGTTGAAGGTTGACCTAATTTTATATATCCAAGTCCTACATCATATAGTGTTTGAATCTTTTGCTTAATTCTAGGAATATTAGCAAAAAATTCCAAAGCATCCTCAACTGTCATATCTAAAACATCAGCTATTGTTTTACCCTTATATTTTACCTCTAGAGTTTCGTGATTGTAACGCTTTCCTTTACATACTTCACAAGGCACATATATATCTGGCAAAAAGTGCATTTCTATTTTTAATAAACCATCACCATTACATGCCTCACATCTTCCTCCCGGTACATTAAAGCTAAATCTGCCTTTTTGATAGCCACGTAATTTTGCTTCATTTGTTCCAGCGAAAATGTCTCTTATCATATCAAATACTCCTGTATATGTTGCAGGATTTGAACGTGGAGTTCTTCCTATTGGTGATTGATCTATATCTATTATTTTGTCTATATTTTCTAAGCCTTTTATTTGCTTGCATTTGCCTGGTTTAACATGTGAATCATATAATTCCTTTGTAACAGTTTTGTATAATACTTCATTTATCAAAGTACTCTTTCCAGAACCTGAAACACCTGTAACACAATTAAATACTCCTAATGGAAATTTAACATTGATATTTTTTAGATTATTTTCTGTAGCTCCTATTATTTCTATATTTTTTCCTTTTACAGGCTTTCTTCTCTTTTTAGGAATTTCGATTTTTTTCTTACCACTTAAATATTGACCTGTTATTGAATCTTCAACTAATTTGATTTCTTCTGCAGTCCCTTGTGCCATAACATTTCCGCCATGAACACCAGCTCCTGGGCCTATATCTATTATTTGATCTGCTGCATACATAGTATCTTCATCATGTTCAACAACTAATAAAGTATTTCCTAAATCTCTTAACTTTTTCAATGTAGCTATTAATTTTTCATTATCCCTTTGATGTAATCCAATACTTGGTTCATCTAAAATATATAATACACCTGTTAAACCTGAACCAATTTGTGTAGCAAGCCTTATTCTTTGTGCTTCTCCCCCTGATAATGTACCAGCACTCCTAGATAAAGTTAAATACTCTAGCCCAACATCTATCAAAAATTGTAATCTCTTGTTCATTTCCTTTAGTATAGTATCTGCTATCATTGCATCTTTTTTTGATAATTTTAAGTTATTTAAATAATCTTTAATCTTATTTATTGGCATATCTGTTAATTGATTTATATTTTTATTTCCTACTGTTACAGCCAATACTTCATCTTTTAAACGAGCACCCTTACATTCATCACATTCACATTCACTCATATATAATTCATAAAAATCCCTCATACCTTGTGACTTTGTCTCATTATGTCGTCTTTCAAGTGTTGGAATTACACCTTCAAATGGAGCTGTAAATTTTCTAACTCCAGCAGGTGATGCATATTCGAAATCTATTTTTTCATTACCTGTACCATATAGAATTTTATCTAAGAAATCACGAGGCAATTTTTTGATAGGTTGTTTTATGTTGACACCATAATGTTTACCTATACTTTCAAAGTACATTTTTGCCATTGTATCGCCTTTTTTCATGGTACTTGCACCAAATGCCTTAACTCCATCATATAGAGTTTTGCTTTTATCTGGAATAATCAAATCTTCATCCATTCTCATTAAATATCCAATACCAGTACATTTTGGGCATGCTCCAAATGGATTATTAAAAGAAAATAGACCTGGTGTTAATTCTGGAAAGCTGAAACCACAATCAGGACATGCATAATTTTGGCTAAACAGAATTTCTGCATCTCCCCCTTTTGTTTTTTCAGCTGATTTATCTGATAATTTACCATATTGTAATACATTTAAACGGTCGATTAGAGCTTGATCATCTCCTAAATCTGATGTAGTAATCAACACCAAATTATTTGCATTTTTTAGTGCAACCTCAACAGATTCAGTTAATCTGCTTCTTATTTCAGGTTTAACAACAAGTCTGTCAACTATTATTTCTATATTATGCTTTTTCTTTTTATCAATAGAAATATCATCAGAAAGCTCCATTACTTCTCCATCAATTCTAACACGTACAAAGCCTTGCTTTTGAAAATCTTGAAGTAGCTTAGTATATTCCCCTTTACGGGCTCTTACAACAGGAGCTAATACTTGAATTTTTGCTCCTTCTGGCAAACTCATAATTGAATCAATAATTTGATCTATAGATTGCTTTTCGATTTTTTTACCACATTTTGGGCAATGTGGAACACCTGTCCTAGCATATAATAATCTTATATAATCATAAATTTCAGTTACTGTTCCAACAGTTGAACGAGGATTTCTTGAAGTAGTTTTTTGGTCTATTGATATTGCTGGTGATAATCCTTCAATTGACTCTACATTTGGCTTTTCCATCAAACCTAGGAATTGTCTTGCATATGATGATAGGCTTTCAACATATCTCCTTTGTCCTTCTGCATATAAAGTATCAAATGCAAGTGATGATTTTCCTGAGCCAGATAGCCCTGTTACAACTACTAATTTATCTCTTGGTATTTCTATGTTTATATTTTTTAAATTGTGTTCTTTTGCTCCTTTGATTACTATTTTGTCATTCATTTATATATACCTTCCTTCTTTTCTAATGTGATTTTTGCTAGATTGCATTTTCCTTTTATAGTATTTCTATTTCGTTGGTAATTATATCACATTTTTTTATTGTTGTGAAGTTTTTGTTGGAGATTACTTTACATAAGTTTTAAATAATTCCTGTGTGGTCAACTTCTTATGTCTATTAATATTTTGGGAAATATGCTAAGTTTACATAGTACTCCTATAATTCTTGCGGCGTCAACTTGTTATGTTTAGTTTCGCATATTAAAAAGATAGCCACTATTTTGAATAGTGGCTATCTTTTTTTGTTTCATTTTGAATTAATTCTCTTTTTTGCAGAATAGGAAATATCTTCATCCTCATCTTCTGCAAGCTTTAACAGAATTTCCTCTGTTACATTCGGATTTCCTAACACTGTCCAACGAACCTGCTTATCCTCATCCTTTGCAAGCTTTAACAGAATCTCCTCCGTTGCATTCGAATTTCCTGCTACCTCACAGCGAACGAACTCATCCTTATCTTCCGCAAGTTTAGCCAGAATTTCCTCTGTCGCATTCGGATTTCCTGCCACCTCACAACGAACATTGCTATATTTGTCTTCTGCAAATTTAACCAAGATTTCCATTGTCGCATTTGGATTTCCTGCTACTGCGCGATGAATGCCCCAATATCTGTCTCCTGCAGAGCAACAATCCTGTTGATACTCATCATCTACAAGCTTTAACAGAATTTCCGTTGTTGTTTTTGGATTCTCCGTCACAGAATAACGAACCTGCTTTTCCTCATCCTTTGCAAGTTTCGATAAGATTTGTTCGGTTACATTTGGATTTTTTGCTACCATATAACGAACATACTTATTTTCATCATCTGCAAGCATAGCCAAGATTTCCTCTGTTGCATTCGGATTTCCTGCTACTAACCAACGAACATGCTTATCATTATTTTCTGCAAGTTTTAGCAGAATCTTTGCAGTTGCATTTGGATTTTCCGCTACAGAACGCCGAACAAACCAGTCCCTGCTTTCTGCAAGTTGCCCCAGAATTTCCTCTGTCGCATTTGGATTTCCTGCTACCGCACTATCAATATCCTCATTACCTTTTTTAGTAAGCATAGTCAGGATTTCCTCTGTTGCATTCGGATTTACTGCTACAGACCAACAAACATAATCCTCATCGTCTTCCGCAAGTTTCAACAAAATCTTCTCGGTTGCATTTTCATTTTCCGCTACATAACAACGAACAAGCCGTTCCTTGTCCTCCGCAAGTTTCAACAGAATCTTCTCAGTTGCATTCGGATTTTTTGCCACCTTGCAACGAACTTCCTGATTCTCATCTTCTGCAAGCTTTAACAAAATCTCCTCGGTTGCATTTGGATTTCCTGCTACTTTGCAACGAACCTCCTGATTCTCATCTCCTGCGAGCTTTAACAGAATCTCCCCGGTTGCATTTGAACTTCCTGCTACATTGCAACGAACAAGCCACCGTTTGTTTTCAGCAAGCATGGCCAGAATTTCCACTGTTACATTTGGATTTCCTGCTACATAACAACGACAAACACTGTCATTCTCATCTTTTGCGAGCATAGCCAAAATCACCGCTGTAGCATTGGGATTTTGGGCTACTGTCCAACGAACATGCTTATCCTCATCTTCCGCAAGTTTTCCCAGAATTTCTTCCGTTGCATTTGGATCTCCTGCCGCTATACGGCGAGTCCGCTCATTTTCGTCCTCTGCAAGTTTGAGCAAAGTTTTCACGGATCTCGGTATTTGAGCATAATAACGTAACTCTTTTATCATACGTAAACCCTCCATTAATAAATTGATTTAACGGTTTTGTTAGTGACTGACCTGAAAAAGAAAATACTATTTTACTTTTCCTCACTAACTCCTACTATATGAATTGGCTATCAGCCATATGCCATATTATATCACATGAGCTTGTATATTTCAACGTTTTATCGTATTTTTAAAATCCACATTAGAAAATTCTCTGTAAAAATTTATATAATATAATACACTATTACAAATTCTCATCATGCCCCAATTATTCTATTTAATTAAATACGCTGCATATAATGGAACCGATTTTATATTATTTTCAAATCCAAAATTTTTACCAGACACACGTATAGAATATTTAGGATTATATTTTTTTGCATATGCATTTAAACTTTTCGATTGTGTATTATCACTTGCCTTCACTTCAATTGGAATTATTCCATCTTGGTTATATATAATAAAATCAATTTCAGAATTACTTGCCGTAGCCCAATAATACAGTGGAACATTATTAAATATTAACTGATTTGCAACATAATTTTCCGCAATCTCTCCCTTATATAAAAAAGGCTTATCTAAATATATTTCATTAGTATTTATTTTTAGCATAGTATTTAATATTCCAACATCACCCATATATATCTTAAAATAATCGTTATCTTTATATGCCTCTGGTGGTATATTAATGCTATTTAGCTTACAACATTTATAAATCATGCTACTTGATAATAACCACTCCATAGAATTTTCATAATCTCTTTTTCGTGCATTTTTTTCAATTTTTGTATATTGAAATTTATTAGATTTATTTCCTATTTGCACAGGAATAGATTTATATATAGCTTCATTTTTGGTTGCTTCAAATTTATTTTCTACATATTTATTCATATCATTTATATATGATGCAATTATATCTTCTGTTAAAGTTCTATTTATTTCCAAAATATTCATATTTTGAGAAATAAAATCCTGAACAACTTCTGGCATTCCTCCAACACACAAATACATTCTGTATAAGTTTTTTAGCTTTTCATGCATTACATTGTCCATAGGTTTATTTTGTTCATAGCATTCCTTTATGTAGTTTGTTAAATATTCTCCTGAGTTTTGAGTATATAAAAATTCCTCAAAATCCATAGGATACATATTAATCATTTCTACTTTTCCAACTGGAAATGAACTGTGGAATCTTTTTAATTTGACTCCTAAAAGGCTACCGGCACATATTATTTTAAATGGTCTATCTGTTTCACAATACCATTTTAATGCAGAAATAAGTTCTTCACTTTCTTGAATTTCGTCAAAAAAGATAATAGTATCTCTTAGATCAGGATTAATATTTAATTCTGCACATAATCTAATGTATTTTTCCTCTGATGATATGCTTTGCTTATATAATTCAGTAATTTCTGGATGGTCTAACAAATTTATTGAAATAAAATTATTGAATTGGCTTTTACAAAATTCTTCAATTATATATGTTTTTCCTACTTGTCTTGCACCAATTATCATTAGTGGTTTTTTCATTCCTCTATCTTTCCAATTAATTAATTTTTCATAAATTTTTCTCTTCATACTTTTCGCCTCCTAGTGTTAATTTTATACTAATACTTATAATATGTCAATATGTATTTCACATAATTCGAGGCACTTTTATTGATTAGTTTCACATTTTTAAATGGACTTTTATAGATGAATTTCACGTTTTATAAAAAACCATAACCGCTATCTAAATAGCAGTTATGGTTTTTAGTTGCATTACTTATGATTTCTCATTACTGCACAACGAACAGAATCCTCTTCATCTTCTGCAAGCTTAACCAGAATTTCTGCTGTCGCATTCGGATTTTCTGCCACTTCACGACGAACACAATCATCCTTGTCTTCTGCAAGCTTAGCCAGAATTTCTGCTGTCGCATTTGGATTTCCTGCTACTGCATAACGAACACTCCAATCCTCGTCTTCTGCAAGCTTTGACAAGATTTCTGCTGTCGCATTTGGATTTCCTGCTACTGCAAGACGAACACTCCAAACCTCATTCTTTGCAAGCTTAGCCAGAATTTCCTCTGTCGCATTTTGATTTCCTGCCACTTCATAACGAACATTCTCATCCTTGTCTTCTGCAAGCTTAGCAAGAATTTCTGCTGTCGCATTTGGTTTTCTTACCACCTCACAACGAACACTCCAGTCCTCATCTTCTGCAAGCTGTAACAGAATTCTCTCTGTTACATTTGAGTTTCCTAACACTGTCCAACGAACATGCTTATCCTCATCCTTTGCAAACTTTAACAGAATCTCCTCTGTTGCATTCGGATTTCCTGCCACTGCAAGACGAACACTCCAAACCTCATCCTTTGCAAGTTTAACCAGGATTTTCACTGTTGTATTTTGATTTTCTGCTACTGCAAGACGAACACTCCAAACCTCATTCTTTGCAAGTTTAGCCAGAATTTCCTCTGTCGCATTTGGATTTCTTGCCACCGCATGACAAAGATTCCAATCCTCGTCTTCTACAAGTTTAGTCAGAATTTCCTCTGTCGCATTTGGATTTCTTGCCACCGCACAACGAACATTCTCATTCTTGTCTTCTGCAAGCTTAGTCAGAATTTCTGCTGTCGCATTTGGATTTTCTGCCACCTCACAACGAACACTCCAATCCTCGTCTTCTGCAAGCTTATCCAGCATTTCCTCTGTCGCATTTTGATTTCCTGCCTCCGCACGACGAACACAATCATTCTCATCTTCTGCAAGACTTGACAAGATTTCCGCTGTCGCATTTGGATTTCTTGCCACCGCATAACGAACACGCTCATTCTCATCTTCTGCAAGACTTGACAAAATTTCCACTGTTGCATTTGGATCTCTTGCAATGACAACCCGAGTATTTTCTTCAAGCTTGATTAAATCTTTTATCATACGTATAACCTCCATTAATAAATTAATTTACTGGTTTTGCTAGTGACTGACCTGAAAAAGAAAATACTATTTTACTTTTCCTCACTAACTCCTACTATAAAAACTGGCTATTAGCCATATGCCGTACTATATCACACAATTTTGTATTTTTCAATATTGTTACCCTATATTTTATTTCTCTCGGCAACATAATTATTTAAAATTTAATCAACTGAACTGTAACGTTACTGTTTAACACTTTTAACTGTGTCAATGGGGACGGAGATTTTTGACATACCTTTTTATTTATTGTGTCAAAAATCTCCGTCCCCATTGACACATCTTTCACGTCCCCGATGTGCAATAAAACTACCCATTAATAACACTAGAAAGTGGAATAATATAATTATCTTCATTTAACTTCATTAATTTATCATATAAACAGATAATCCCACCTGTACCAATTTTCATATCATCTTTTTCCAAATATTTAAAATTTTTCAT
>CANQKT010000015.1 GCA_947624525.1 uncultured Clostridia bacterium
TCATAAGTGTCTTTACATTTTTTATTTTATTCTTATTTTTTTATGTTTACTATTTCCCCATAAAACTTAACTCATATGTAATATTGTTGTAATATTGCAAAATTTTAATGTTTCTGGAATTTGAATCATCTTATATTAGAATAATTCAAGAATAGCCTCTGCATCAATTTTAAAATACTTCATCAATTCAGTACTTTTTCCTGATTTTCCAAAAGTGTCTTTAACACCTAATCTCATAACCTTTACAGGATATTCTTCTGATAGAACCTCGCAAACAGCTCCTCCTAATCCACCATATATACTATGATCTTCTATAGTTATAATTTTCTTAGTTTCTTTTGCACATTTTATAATTGTTTCCTTATCAATTGGTTTTATAGTGTGAATGTCAACAACTCTAACAAAAATTCCTCTTTTTTCTAATAGTTCTTTTGCCTTTAAGGCTTCAGCCACACAGACTCCTGTTGCAAAAATTGTTGCATCCTCACCTTTACCAATTTGTTTTGCCTTTCCAATTTCAAATTTTTCATTTTTGTCATATATAACAGGTGTTGCTAGTCTTGCTAAACGTACATAACAAGGTCCATTTATCTTGCTAATTTCCTTTATTATAAATCTTGTTTCAACATCATCACTTGGAGAAAACACCTTAAGGTTTGGCAATACTCTCATCATTGCTATATCCTCAAGCATTTGATGTGTTGCTCCATCTTCCCCTACTGTTACCCCTGCATGTGTTGCACATATTTTTACATTTAAATTAGGATAACATATACTATTTCTTATCTGATCATATGCCCTACCTGCTGCAAACACTGCAAAAGTACTTGCATATGGAATTTTGCCAGTTGTTGCAAATCCTGCTGCTGTACTCATCATATCCTGCTCTGAAATACCCATATCAAAAAATCTATTTGGATATTCTTTTGCAAAAATTTCCGTTTTTGTAGCAGTTGATAGATCTGCATCTAATACAATAATATTATCGTTTTCTTTGCCTAAATCTTTTAACATCTCGCCATAACTTTGACGAGTTGCAATTTTTTTATCTAACTTCATACTCTTTCTCCTTTTCAATACTTAGAAAATTTTGGGATGTTCCCTAAATTTCTCTTCACTCATAAATCATATAATTTTCATTATCTTCTCAAAAATCTATTTACCATTACTTTCTAATTCATTTATTGCTAATTTATACTCCTCCTCCTTTGGAGCCATTCCATGCCAAACCACATTATTTTCCATAAAAGAAACACCCTTACCTTTAACTGTTTTAGCAATAATTGCTGTAGGTCTTCCCTTTGTCATTTTAGCCCTATCAAATCCATCTATTAACTGCTCTATATTATTTCCATCTATTGAAATAACATTAAAACCAAAACTTTCAAATTTCTGCTCTATTTTATTTAAACCTTTAACACTTTTAATATCACCATCAATTTGTAAATTGTTATTATCAACAATAACACATAAATTATCTAATTTATATTTTGATGAAGTCATAGCTGCTTCCCAAACTTGTCCCTCTTGTATTTCACCATCACCCAACAAACAATACACTCTATATCCCATACTATCCATCTTAGATGATATAGCCATACCATTTGCTGCAGATAATCCTTGACCTAAAGAACCAGTAGTCATATCCACACCTGGCACTTTATTCATGTCTGGATGTCCTTGTAAATTTGAATTTATTTTTCTAAAACCTTTTAAATCTTCTTCTCTAAAATATCCTCTTCTGGCTAAAGTACTATATAAAGCTGGAGAACAATGCCCTTTTGATAATACAAACCTATCTCTTCCCTCTGCTTTAGGATCTTGTGGATTGATATTCATTTGATTGAAATATAAAACAGTCAATATATCGGCACAAGATAATGATCCTCCGGGATGTCCTGAGCCGGCATTATATACTGTTTTTATGATGTTTATTCTAATGTCATTGGCTATTTTTTCCAGAGCTTCTATTTTGGTAACTTTCATAATATTTTCATTTCCTTTCTTTCGTTTTTATTTATATAATTTATATCATTGATATATGAGAAAAACAAGTGATTTATAATATTATTTAGTATAGACATGATGTGTTTATTTAAATCATTGCTAATTTAAAATATTGTATTTTTTTATAAAATAGTGTATAATAAAACTAGTTTGATTAATATAAATATATTAGATGTTTATATTCTAACATGGGGGTGTACTTGGTTTCGACAGTTATTTAGAAGCATAAATAGCGAGTAGTGGACTCTCGCTTGGCCACTTAAAAAATGCGAGAAATAAATATAAACGCTGATAAAACAGAATTAGCATACGCTGCCTAATTGCAGTGTCGTCTTATAATAGTTGCCCACGATTATTAATAAGGCGTCGAACTAGTGGGAAACGAAGCTATTCTTTGCTATGAGAATAGTAGGTATTTTATAGCTACTTTAATATCTTGTTTGTTTGTTAATGGGATATTAAGGGAATTATAATAACAAACTGCACTTGGAGAAATTTATGTGGAAGAATAATTGGACAGGAGTTCGACTCTCCTCACCTCCACCAACAATATATTTTTTCACTTACAAGTCACAACAATATATATTTTTTTCACAAACATCTTGCACTAATAAAATAAATATGTTAATATAAATGTTGTCAGTAGATAGGGGTATAGTGTCAATGGTAGCACATCGGTCTCCAAAACCGCCTGTGAGGGTTCGAGTCCTTCTACCCCTGCCAATTTAATTATTAATTATAATTTTAATTTTCTAAGATTTATTATCTATACTAATTTTATAACTTTAAATTTTCCAAACAATTCAAAATAAAATTTCATAAAACAGAAAGGATTTTTTTCATGTTTACTAATAACAATTTTAGTGAATTAATAAGAAAATATTTTTTATTAATTTTGATTTTTACAATATTAATATGTATCTTTTTTATTCCTTTTTTATCGAATGACAAACTTGGAATCAATATAGAAAATTCGTCGTCAAGTTCATCAAACAACCAATCTTTCTCTCAAGTTATTTCCTCTGATAAAATATACTGGCCTTTACCTGGCTATACTAGAATAAGTTCACCTTTTGGCTATCGTGGTGCTCCAACAGCTGGTGCAACCTCTTTTCATGGTGGTATAGATATTCCTGCACCAGCTGGTACTAATATTGCTTCAGCCATTTCCGGAAAAGTTACACGAACAGGTTTTATGGGAAGTGGTCGGTTGCAGTGTAGTTGTTCAAAATGATGAATATACTGTAATTTTCCATCATATTTCTCCTAATTATATAGTACAACCCGGTAATTATGTATCTCAAGGTCAAATTATCGCCCAAGTAGGTCCTAAAAATGTTTATGGATTTGCTAATAATCCCTACAAAGATTCAAATCGGAAATCCCACAAATGGTGCAACTACAGGATGCCATTTACATTTTACTATAAAAATTGGTTCTAAATATATTGATCCACTTTCTCTATTTTAACTGCCTTATTATTTTTACTTATTTACCCTATAATCTATAAACAATTTAACATAATAAAGTGAATCCTAACTATTAAACTTTTTGCCTAATAATTTGAATTCACTTCAAAATTTAATCTATTTATTTATAATTTCAATAATCTTTTTTATATCTTTACATATCTTCTTCATCATCTTCTTCGTCTTCTCCATCTTCTGCCTCGTACTCATCCAAAAATGATGTTCCGCATTTTGAACCACAACTAGAACAATGCCCTGTACATGCTCCAGAAAATTCCTCTGCATTCCAGTCTAATTCAATAACATTTTGACACTCAGGGCATCTTATGTCTGACTTTGACTCAACATCAGCTGTAAATTCAGTATTACAATAAGGACAAATAATTTCAAATTCAAATCCATCATCATATATATCATTTTCAATTCCAGATACTGATGTATCAATTTTATTAATTTTATTTTCTATATTACTTAGACTTCTTTCTAAGTTAGCAATTTTACTCTTAATAATGCCTGTTAAATCTTCTATTACTTCCATATGCAACATTGAAATTTCTGTAATTTTTCTATTTATATAATCCAGTTCTTTTTCATTTGAAATATTACTTTCAATATCATTAATAATATCTTGAAATCTTTTAGTTATATCTGACATATTTTTAATCCTTTCTAAAATAAGCTTATTTATCATGCATATTTTTATGTACATGATTTAATAAGCTTATTTGGGTAAATTCAAATTATTTTATTATTAGTTAACTCTTTCCATATATTCACCAGTTCTAGTATCTATTTTAACAATGTCTCCAATATTAACAAACAAAGGAACCATTATTTCAAATCCATTTTCTAATTTTGCAGGTTTTCCAGATGTTGTTGTTGTGTTACCAGCAAATCCTGGTTCTGTATATGTAACTTCTAATTCAACAAATATTGGTGGTTCAACTGCAAACACATTTCCTTTAAAAGATAATATTTTTACATTCATATTTTCCTTTATATATTTTAAAGCATCTCCAATTTGTTCTTTATTTAAAGGCATTTGTTCATAAGTTTCATTGTCCATGAAATAGTATAAATCTTCATCATTGTACAAATACTGCATTTCTCTTTTTTCAATTTCTGCTCCTTGAAATTTCTCTGATGGGTTAAATGTTTTTTCTAAAACTGCCCCACTTATTACATTTTTTAATTTTGTTCTAACAAAAGCTGCACCCTTTCCCGGTTTTACATGTTGAAACTCTACAACTTTAAAAACGTTACCATCCATTTCAAATGTTGTACCATTTCTAAAATCTCCTGCCATATATACTTCTGCCATTATTATTTCCCCTTTCAATTTTTTTATTCATTATTCATATTCTAATATAATACACCATTTTTTAGTAAAAATCAAGAGTTTTTGAGTAATTTGCCTAAGTTGCAATACTTTCTGCTACAATTAAGGTACACTACAATTGTAACTACTTTTTATAACTTCTTTCAACTTATATTCATTTTCCTCTGAAATTCTGACTAACGGTAACCTTGGCTTTCCAAAATTAAACCCTATCATATTCAGAGCCTCTTTTACAGGAATTGGATTTATTTCACAAAACAGTGCATTAATTAAATCCAAACATTTTAATTGTAAATCTGTTGCATTACACACATTTCCCTGAAAATATTCTTCCACTAAATTATGTGTAAATTTTGGTTTTATATTTGATAACACTGAAATAACACCAATACCTCCTAAAGACAAAATTGGTAAAATTTGATCATCATTTCCTGAATATATATGCAAATCATCACCACATAATGCAGCTATTTTAGCCACCTGTGAAATATTTCCACTAGCCTCTTTTATTGCAACAATATTTTTAACCTTCGATAACTGTAAACACGTATCTGGCTCTATGTTCACACCAGTTCTACTTGGAACATTGTATAAAATTATTGGTAAATTGGTATTTTGAGCAATTCTCTCATAATGCTTTACTAAACCTTTTTGTGTTGTTTTATTATAATAAGGTGTAACAATTAAAGCACCATCTACACCGACATTTTCAGCGAATTTTGTCATGTTTACGGCTGAAAGAGTATTGTTACTGCCTGTTCCTGCAATAACAGGCACACGTTTTTTTACTTTATCGACCACAAATTTAATAACAGCTTTCTTTTCATCTTCAGACATTGTTGCAGACTCGCCAGTGGTCCCACAAACTATTAAACTATCCACATCGTTTTTTATTTGAAACTCAATAAACCTATCAAGTTCCTCATAATTAACATCTCCATTATCTTTGAACGGTGTACACATTGCTGTACCACAGCCTCTGAAAATAATATCTTTCATACGATTACCTCCTACTGAAATATTATTCTCTTTAGCTTATTTTTATTCACATTATTGTCTTATTCCGCTTCTTTGTTCACTTATACCACTTAACTAACAGGCACAACTAGACATTTCTCATTATCATCAGCCTTAATAACAGCCTTCTTCCCATTTCCAACAGTGCCATCCAAAATGGCTTCACTAATCGAATCCTCGATATAATTCTGAATTGATCTACGCAAAGGTCTTGCACCATAATTTTTATCAAAACCTTTCTTGAATATAAGTTCCTTAACACTGTCATCAATTTCAACTTCAATATTATTAGCTCGTAACCTATTTTTCAACTGATTTAACATTATTCCGATGATTTGCTTAATATCATCTTCCACTAGTTTATGGAAGACTATTATCTCATCAACACGATTTATAAACTCTGGCTTAAATTCCCTTTTCAATTCATCCATTACATCTTTTTTCGTAGCTTCATACTGCTTATTCTGCTCCAATATACTATCTTCTAAACTTGCAGAAAATCCAAGCAATTTTTTATCAGTAATCCTTCTCGCTCCGATGTTTGAAGTCATTATTACCACTGTATTTCTGAAATTTACAGTTCTTCCCTGACTATCAGTTAAACGTCCATCCTCCAAAATTTGCAATAAAATATTCATAACATCTGGATGAGCTTTCTCAATTTCATCAAATAACAAAACAGAATATGGCTTTCTTCTAATTTTTTCAGTCAATTGACCACCTTCATCAAACCCAACATAACCAGGAGGTGAACCTATCAACTTTGAAACTGAATGTGATTCCATATATTCAGACATATCAATTCTTATCATAGAATCTTCATTTCCAAATAAACTTTCAGCCAAAGCCTTTGAAAGTTCTGTTTTACCAACCCCTGTAGGTCCAAGAAATAGAAAGGAACCTATTGGCCTATTAGGATCTTTTAAGCCTACTCTACCTCTTCTTATAGCCTTTGCTACCGCTTCTACAGCTTCATTTTGTCCTATAACTCTATTATGAAGTACCACTTCCAAATTTTTCAATTTTTCATTTTCATCCTGTGTTAGTTTTTTTACAGGAATATTAGTCCATATAGATATAACTTCAGCAATGTCTTCCTCATTTAAAATAGTAACATTTCTACTAGTTTTATTTTCCCATCTTTTATTGTCTTTTTCTAATTTTTCAATAAGCTCCTGTTCTTCATCTCTCAATAGAGCTGCTTTTTCAAAGTCTTGAACTAAGATAGCTTCTTCCTTTTCATTATCTATTTGAGTAATCTTTTCTTCTAATTCCTTTAATCTCTTAGGTCTAGTATATGTTTTCATTTTTAACTTTGATGCTGCTTCATCAATTAAATCAATTGCCTTATCTGGTAAATATCTATCATTTATATATCTAACTGATAAATTTACTGCTGAATCAATTGCTTCGTCAGTTATTTTTACATTATGATGAGCCTCATATTTGTCACGAATACCTTCTAATATTTTTTTAGTATCCTCCATGGATGGTTCTACTACTATTACCGGGCTAAATCTTCTTTCTAAGGCTGCATCCTTTTCAATATATTTTCTATATTCATTAACAGTAGTAGCACCTATTAATTGTATTTCTCCTCTTGCTAGTAATGGTTTAAGAATATTAGCTGCATCCACAGCTCCCTCTGCACTACCTGCACCAACTATTGTGTGAATTTCATCAATAAATAAAATAACATCTCCTGCTTTTTTTACTTCATTTAAAGATTTTTTTATTCTTTCTTCAAAATCACCCCTATATTTTGCACCAGCTATCATGCTTGTAATATCTAAATTTACTACCCTCTTATTTTTTAATAGTTCCGGTACATCTCCCAATACTATTTTTTGTGCTAACTCCTCTACAACAGCTGTTTTTCCTACTCCTGGTTCACCTATTAAGCATGGATTATTTTTAGTCCTTCTAGACAAAATTTGAATTACTCTTTCTATTTCATCTTTTCTACCAATAACAGGATCCAATTTTCCATCTCTTGCTTGTTTGGTTAAATCTGCTCCAAATTGGTTTAGAGTTTGTGTTGAATTATAGCTTCCTAAATTTTTACTATCAGTCAAATCAGATTGCATATAATCCTCTTCATTAATTACTTTTGCAATTTCATTATATATTTTCTGTGGACTAACATTCAAATCTAGCAAAATTCTCACGGCAACACTGTCTGCTTCCTGCATTATACCAACTAATAATTGCTCTGTTCCAATAAATTCACTACCTATTTTTTTAGCTTCTCTAAACGCATTTTCAATAACTCTTTTGGTTCTCGGTGTAAATCCTAGAGTTTCTATTCCATTTATATCATTTTCTACAATTCCTATTAATTCTTCTATTTCTTCTAATACTTTATCTGGAGTAACATCTTGCAATTCTAAAACTTTACTTGCAACACCACTTCCTTCTTGTGCCAAACCATATAATAGATGTTCTGTACCTATATAATTATGCCCAAGTTCAGTTGCAGTTGTATTTGCAATTTGTATAGCCTTTTCAGCTCTATTAGTAAACTTATATTGCATATATAATCTCCTTTCATTTTTGTACCTTATATAATATCACAAAAACATCGGTTTTATCAATACTATTCATTTTTATTTTTATTATTTTTAGTCATTTTATTTAGTTTCTCCGCTCTTTCTTTCTGACCATCTAATGTTAACCACGCAAAATATGAAGAAACAAACTCTCCATATTTTGTTGTATCTTCAATTTCGTCATCATCTTTATTCACAAAATCACCTCATTTAATATTTTTTCTAATTTAATTATTAACTTTTAAAAAAATATTATACTTGCTTAATTTTAATTTGTATTATATTTATTTTATGCAAGAAATTTTTTTATAAAAATAAATACATAATTTTTTTAATTTAGGTTAATTTAACAATATGGTGTTTTTTGATTTTATGTTTTAATTATGAATTTTTATAATTTTTAATTCAAAAAATTACCAGTTTAAAAAAGATATAACTGCACATTATAATATTGAAAAAGCGAGAAAGTTTTTTCAGAATAGTAAATGTACACTTATAGGAGGTGAAAATTATGGCAAACTCAACAAGTTCAAATAGAAAAGTTGTTCCAGCTGCTGCTGAAGCATTAAATAAATTCAAATATGAAGTAGCTAGTGAAGTAGGTGTTAACTTAAAAGATGGTTACAACGGTGACTTATCTTCAAGAGACGCTGGTAGAATTGGTGGTAACATGGTTAGAAAATTAATACAACAAGCTGAAAGCCAAATGACAAAATAGTTTCGACTAGTTACTAATATTAATGTTCGTAAAAGAATTTATCTTTTAGTATAAATTAACTTTTAATGAGCATAGTATCTAAAGACAGGGATATCTTTCTTGATTTTATGAACTTCTAATATTTATTAGAAAATACATAAAGGCAGGAATCGTGTTCCTGCCTTTTGTTTTCATCATTAATTTATTACTCATATCCAATATGTTTTATGTTACGTATCCAACTCATAATAATACAATATATTTTCATCAATATCAAATATAGCTACAGTATAATTTGAAGATGCTCTAAATTCTTCAAACATTTCATTTGGATTAAACTTATCATCTGCTTCTGAATGCCTATCTACAAAGAAATAGTATCCATTCTCAATAATCGGTACATACATATCCTTATCCATACGAGCCCCTACAACTTCTTGTAATCTTTCTGGCATTGGAAGTTGTTTCCAATGTGAATTTTTATCTATTTTATTCTTAAATTTTATGGCTTGCTCATCTGAAAAATATACTTTAATAACACATTCTCCATCTCCATGAAACCCACCATGGCTATCTTTACATTCTATTTCTGTAGAAAAAGGAATTGTTATTCCTATATTACGAGAAACAGAAATATGTCTCCCATATTTTATTGATAATGCGATGCGTGCTGAAAAAATTAAAAATACACCAATAACAACTATTATTATTATTTTATTTTTCAAACTACATCACCTCATAACTGTTAATATTAAATTTTATAATAACCTTTACATTTTTAGATATTTTTAAATCTAATAATTTGTAAATACTTTTTATACAACCACTTCCAAATATAGTTGTTGCTATTTTCATATCTCTTTTGCATAATAAACATTCGTGCATAACATCACTCTCCATCTTCTTTTGATTTTTTTTACTAAGTATATTATAACATTTTTTTCCACATTTTTCATTAATATCTTATATTTACTTTTAAACTTAAAGCAATTCAAAAAATTTCCCACATTTTATTGCAAAACACTTCATTCAGTTGTATAATGAAAAAAATTATCAGAAAGGAGACTACTAGTATTACCTAGTAAAGATTGCTTATGGAAAAATTGAATATTAAAAATCTATTTAAAAACACAGAAAACTACAAAGATAAAGAAATAACAATAGAAGGTTGGGTTAAAACAGTTCGTGACTCAAAAACATTTGGTTTCATTGAATTAAATGATGGTTCATTCTTCAACAATGTACAAATTGTATTCAATAACACTTTATCAAACTTTGAAGAAATATGCAAACTTACAATAAGTTCCTCAATATCAGTAACAGGAAAATTAGTTCTTACCCCAAATGCAAAACAACCATTCGAAATACAAGCAACGAACATAGAAATATTGAACCTATGCCCAGCAGACTACCCATTACAAAAGAAAAGACATTCATTTGAATATTTAAGAACTATATCACATTTACGCCCAAGAACAAACACTTTTAATGCTGTGTTTAGAGTAAGAAGTACCTTAGCATATGCTATTCACAAATTCTTCCAAGAAAAGGGATATGTATATGTGCAAACCCCTATTCTAACAGCAAGTGATGCAGAAGGTGCTGGGGAAATGTTTAATGTAAGCTGGTTCGATTTTAATAATGTTCCAAAAACTGAAGATGGACAAGTTGATTATTCTAAAGATTTCTTTGGAAAACCTGCACATTTAACAGTTAGTGGTCAATTAAATGGTGAAACTTTTGCAACTGCTTTTAGAAATATTTATACTTTTGGACCAACCTTTAGAGCTGAAAATTCAAATACTGTAAAACATGCGGCAGAATTTTGGATGGTTGAACCTGAAATATGTTTTGCTAATTTAAATGATTGTATGGATATAGCTGAAGAGATGACTAAATATGTATTTTCATATGTTTTAGAAAATTGCCCTGAAGAAATGCAATTTTTTAACAATTTCATAGATAAAGGTCTATTAGATAGATTAAATAATGTTATAAATTCTGACTTTGGTAGAATTACATATACAGATGCTATAAAAGAACTTGAAAAAGCAAATGATAAATTTGAATATAAAGTTAGTTGGGGTGTCGATCTACAAACAGAACATGAAAGATATTTGTGTGAGCAGGTATTTAAAAAGCCTGTATTTGTAACTGATTATCCTACTGAAATAAAAGCTTTTTATATGAAACAAAATCCAGATGGAAAAACTGTGGCTGCAGCAGATTTATTAGCACCGGGAATTGGTGAAATTATTGGTGGAAGTCAAAGAGAGGAAAACTATGATAAATTAGTCGCTAGAATGAAGGAATTAAATATGCCTCTTGATCAATATGCTTGGTATTTAGATTTACGTAAATATGGTAGTGTAGTTCATAGTGGTTTTGGATTAGGCTTTGAGAGAGGAATGATGTATTTAACTGGAATGCAAAATATTCGTGATGTTATTCCATTCCCAAGAACACCTGGAAATTGTGATTTTTAATATTGAAAATATTATTATAACCTACAACAAAATTTGAAAAATATATAAAGGCAGGAATTGTGTTCCTGCCTTCTGTCATTTTGGCAAAGCTTTTGAAAAAGCACACATTTACAACATCATCTAGTTTATAACGTGTCCCTAGTTGTGCAAAATGCGCAACTAGGACGCGTCCTCAATTGTGCACTATTTAACAAAAACACTAATCATATACCCAAAATAAACATACAAATAAATAATTCCATTCCACCTAGTCATCTTATTTTTTGGCGGTATAATTGGAAACAATGATAACAATATTGTTCCCGCTATCAAAAATATAAAATCAACATTATAACTCATATTATAAACTATTGGTTTTATCATAGCTGAAATTCCTATAATTAGTAACATATTGAATATATTTGATCCCAAAATATTACCGATAGCAATATCGCTTTTTCCTTTAATTGCTGCAGATGCACTTGTAACTAATTCTGGTAGACTTGTACCAACAGCCAAAATAGTAACACTTATCAACTTCTCGCTAAAATTAAAATGTCTAGCAACATTTACAGCATTATCCACAGTTAAATCTCCACCTATTTTTAATAAAACACCACCTAAAATCAAAAAGATAATATCCCTTAAAGTAGAAGATTTATTTGATTTCGTATCATTAGTTTCAGGCATTACTTCATCCTCTTTATCAAATTCCTCACCTTTTCTCGCCATAATAATTGTATACAAAATAAATAACACAAACAATGCCAACAAAATTCCAGCATCAATCCTTGAAACATCTTGTCCTAAATTACATATACTAACAAAAATTACTGTAATTGCTAAACACAAAGGAATTTCAATCAATCTTGTTTCCTTTTTAAATATAACTGCTCTTATTATTGATGACAATCCCAAAATTAAAAACAAATTTGCTATATTACTTCCCACTATATTCCCAATTGCCATATCTGAATATCCTTGTATAGCAGAAGTGATACTAACAAATAATTCAGGCATCGAAGTTCCTATTGACACTACTGTCAAGCCTATTATAATTTCTGGAATATGAAACTTTTTCGCTACATTACTAGCTCCATCAACCAAAAAATCTGCTCCTTTAATAAGCAAAATGAAACCCAAAACTATCAATAAAATCCATATTACCATTTACATGCTCCTATTCTCATAATTATTTTTTACCTCTTGATGTATTTTATACACAAATTTGAAAAGGAAACTCTATTTGCGGAGTTTCCTCTTCAAGCATAACTAAAACTGAGTTTCCTGACCATTCTCATCAAGTCTAAAATAAGATCTGTCATGTTTAACTGTAGCAAAACCATCCCTAAAATCCGCGGGTGCCTCATATTTTATAGGTGTGATTTGCTCACCATCTGAATTGAGGTAGCCATACCGCACATTTTTGCGAACATTGAAAAAGCCATTACTACACTTAATCATCTCGTCATATTCTCCATTCTCGTCTTTAGATTGGCTAACTTTCTTAGCATCAGTTGTTGCCATAAAAAAGCTCCTTTACTAATTATTTGCCATATTGGCATTTACGAATTTTATTATATAGTATTCGACATTATTCGTCAATTAAATTCATTAAGTTTTTTAATCAAATTTTTTACGTTGTCCATCAATGATTCTGGCATACATCTTGACTAACCGTTCCTTCTCTAAAATATTCAATATAAGTATTTTTACAATTTCCATTAGCACGTTTTCCTGAATCTTTACAAATAACAACCTCCTGAACACTATCTGGTTTGTTAAAATTTGCATTAATAAGATATGTATGAATTTTTTTCATAACCTCAGTCCAGATATGATTAGCCATAGCATCAGCCCCCTCATTAATACTTTCATTTGTATCAAAACCAAACCATGTTACAGCAGTATAATATTTAGTAAAACCACACAACCATTTATCATAATTATCATTTGTAGTTCCGGTCTTAGCAGCCACCTCAAATCCATCAAGCTTGCAAATCTTAGCAGTACCATTATCACCTTCAACAGGCTGAGTTAATAGTTTTTTCAATATGAAAGCAGTATCTTCAGAATAAACCTTTTTAGTCTTTTGAGTATTTTTTAAAACAACTTTTCCTCTATTATTTTCAATCTTTGTATAAAATATAGGCTCAATATACATTCCACCATTTGCTATTGTAGCATACGCACCAGCCATTTCTAAAGGACTACTCCCCTTTTTCAAACCACCTAAAGCAAGTGGTAAATCGCAATCTTCATCAGTTAAAGTAGTTATCCCTTCATTCTCCATATATTTCACTGACTTTTGGGGCGTCAGCTGTTCCATCATTCTTACAAAAGGGATATTTTGCGAGGATTCCACCGCTCTTCTTACAGTAATACTTCCTAACTCAATATTTTCACAATCATCTGGACTATATTCATTTGCAAAAGTGGTTTTTGTATCATCATATACTGTAACCGGTGTAATAATCTTCTCTTCCAGTGCAGGCCCTAGAACAGCAATTGGCTTAATAGCAGAACCTGTTTGTCGTAAAGCCTGTGTTGCCCTATTAAATCCTCTTGCTGTTGTTTTTTCTCCTAAGCCACCAACACATCCCCTAATCTGCCCTGTTTCATGATCTATAACAACCATCGCTGCCTGAGAAGTTGCTCCTTCTACCTGATTAGATTTTATTATGTACTTACTCTTAGAAGTTTCTTCCTCAATGTCTTTCTGAATATCTGCATTTTGCGTACAATAAATTTTTAACCCAGCAAAATATAAATAATTAGTAGCAAACTCTTTAGACATCTTTTTACTATTCATTAAATCCTCAATCACCTCTGATATAGTAGCATCTGCCATATATGAATACACACCATCACCTTTAGGCTGTACATCCCCCTCTTCAAATTTAAGCCCTTGTTCTATCTCTGCAACAGCTGACTGGTATTCATCATTTGTTATATAATTTTCTTGTAACATAACATTTAAAACAGTAATTGACCTCGATTTTATTTTCTCCGAATTATCATACCCCCTAAATGGGTTATATGAATTAGGAGAATGATTCAATCCTGCTAAAAAAGCACACTCCGCTAAATCTAAATCCGAAACCCCTTTATTAAAATAATATCTAGCTCCCATTTCAACACCATATACATTAGGACCAACATAAATTACATTCAAATACGTTTGCATTATTTGATCTTTTGACAACACAAACTCAGTCTTTATAGCCCTATCCCATTCCGAAATCTTTCTTGATATAGAAGACTCATTATCACCTGTTATATTCTTCACCAACTGTTGAGTAATAGTACTACCACCATAAGATGCAGAACCCCTATGAATTATATATGACCCAATTGCACCTGCAGTTCTTTTTAAATTAATACCATGATGCTTATAAAAATTCTTATCTTCAATTGATACATAAGCATTAATCAAATTCCTAGGAATATTATCCAGACTAACCGTTTGTTGAATTCTTGTCTCACCCAAAGTAGCAATTATATTTCCACTCGTATCTAAAATAACAGAATTTTCCACATTAATAACATCCTTCATTATTTTATTCCATTTATATAATGAAACTAAAAACATAGTTAGTAATATTATAAGAATAACAATAATGAAAAATAAACAGATTATTCTTCTTTTCTTCTTTTTTATAATTTGCTCTTTAGTCAAAGGAACTTTTCCTTTTCTCCTTTTCTTATCATCTCTATTGTCTGTATTTTTTCCTCTCACTTTTTTATTATCTATATTTTTCCCTCTTACTTTTTCTCGGTTTATATTATTTTCCATATCAATATTTAAACTTTGTCTTCTATCTATTTTTCTTCTCTTGTTTTTACTTTTTTTACCCAATTACCTTCAAATCCTTTCAATTTTACTAATCTCTTGTGGAATTTTATTAATTTTATATAATTATATCACAAACCATAAATTTCGCACAATAAAATTGCATTCAAATTTATTACTCTCGGCACTTACTCAAAAAGGTTAAAATACACATTTGACATTTTCCAATTCTATGATAAAATAATAACAAAAAACACACGGAGGTACAATAAATGGAATTTAACAAATGCTCTCAATGTGGTACATTTTTTTCAAATCCAGGAAAACTATGTCCAAACTGTGCAACAAAAGACACAGTAAAAATTCAAAAATTAGAAAATTATCTAGAAAACTATTCTACACCAAATTCTTTAGAAGAATTATCCTACAACACTGGAATATCACCAAAAGATTTAAATAGATATATAAACAATAACAACAAATTTTCTAATTTAAATACTATAATACCAAATCTATAATCCTATACACAAATGTAAGCAATAACTGATTTCAAAAATAGTTAAAAATTATAAGATTAAAAAAGAAAAATGTCCCCTAGGACATTTTTCTTTTATTTGCCACATATGTACTTCCCTGAATAGTCTTTGAAAGATGTTTAACTTGTGCTCCTACTTCCCCAATTTCAAGAATATTGTGAAAATTATCATTTACTTTCACAACTCCAATGGATATTGAAGTTAATGGGAATTGTTCCATAACACCCTTTCTATTTTCAACCTCTATATAACCTTTTTCTATCTGTTCTTGTGAATAATAATCCAAAACATTATAGTCAAAATCCAAAATAATATTTTGGCATAATTCCTCATACTTGTCATTTGAAATTATTGCAACAAAATCATCTCCACCAATATGTCCAACAAATCCATTTTCCTTATCTATCTCATGTACATTTTTTAAAATAGTTCTAGCAGTAAATTTGATGATTTCATCACCTTGCACAAACCCATAAAAGTCATTATATGCTTTAAAATTATCTAAATCTAAGTATAACATTATAAACTTTTCTTTATTCATCAGTCTCTTTTTCATTTCTGCTTCAATTTGAACATTCCCAGGAAGCCCTGTTAAAGGGCTAACTGTCCTGTTTATATTCAATAATCTAATTATGTTAATAATAGTATAATATAAATATTCTTCATCTAATGGTTTTTTTATATAATGTTCAACAGAAGTTTTCAAAACATCAACTTTATGTGTATGCTCAACATTTGATGATATAACTATAATAGGAGTAATTCGATTGTCCTCATTTTCAGATATTTTATTGCATACATCTACAATATTGCTTTTTAAATTATCTTCATTAATTATTATCAATGACGGAATATTTTTTAACGCAATTTCTAAATCATTTTCTTTAACATTTCTAAAATTAATATTCTCATCTTTCTTAAATAGTTTTTTTATTTGGTTGTATAAATCTATGTCTTTATCAATAATGTATATATATTCAATCATTTCATCACCTAATTTTTAGTATGTTTTTTTGCATTTGTATTCTGTCATTAAATCATTTTCATATGCATTAACTTTCAAATAATTTGTAACTCCCTCTTTCAATGGAACTCTAAACTCATATTCTTTAGCATCTTGTGGAATGTCATCTACAGTAACTACTTCATCATTTAAAGTATATTCGATTTTAGTAATTTTATATTCATCAGTTACTCTTACCACAAAACATCCATCTGATAAAGTAACTTTTATTTCTGCACCATTTGAACCTATAATCTTTTTATTTACAGTTTCTTTATTTCCGGCATTATCAACCGCAACTATTGTTATAGTTTTAGTGCCCTTTTCAACATCAATTTCTTGTTTAATTGATTTTTTATCAGTTTCTGTTGCAACAGCTTTAACTTCTTCTCCGCCTTCCCATTGATATGTTAAGTAATCTAATTCAGTTTCATCTGTTGCTGTTATAACCAATTTTCCTGAAGAATTTTCTACTGAAATTTTAGGTTTAGTAGTATCTTTAACTCCTTCAGATCTAGCAGAAACTTGATCAAATTCTGTTGTTATTCCATCAACATCTACAGCAGAAACATTTAATACATTATCACCTTCTGGAATATCTAATTCAAAGCTTACTTCCATTTTATTATTAGCTTTATATTCTTTTTCTTCCTCATTATTCCATGAATACAAGATCTTCTCAAGCTCAACACCACTCGTTATTTTTAATGTTATTTTATTTTGTTTGATATTAGTAGTTAATACAGGTACTAAATTTGCTCCTTGTTTACTTGAGATTGTTTTTGTTACAGTTTCTACGTTACCAGATTTATCAACAGCAGTCATGTTAAGTTTTTTATCAACTTTTTGAGCCTTTATTTCTTGTTTAATTGTCTTTTTATTTTTTTGATCTTCTGCATTAATTTTAACTTCTTCTCCGCCTTCCCATTGATATGTTAGATAATCTAATTCAGTTTCATCAGTTGCTGTTATTACTAAAGTTCCATCAACATTTTCAATTGAAATTCTTGGCTTTATAGTATCCTTATTTGCAGAGAATGTAACAGGTATTCCTTCAAATTTTGTTTTATTACCATCAACATCAACAACAGATATATTTAATATATTATCACCTTGTGGAATTGCTATCTCAAAACTTAAGTTCTTCCTTCCCTCTCCTTTATATTCCATTTGTTCCCCATTATTCCAAGAATACAACACCTTACTGATACCAACTTCACTTGAAAGTCGTATTCCAATATCACTTCCCTTTACATCTGGAATCAACACTGGCGTAGGATATGAACTACTTTTACTAAGACTAGTATATAAATTATATGCACCTTCTCCTACCAAAATAAGAGCAAATATCAAAGACACTATACAAAAAAACTTTATAACAGACCTCATCAACAGTATTTGAGTTCCTTTTTTATCATTTGTTACTAAAATCTGATTCATCAAATCACCTCATAATAATTTCTTTATAAATTATAGCATAACTATATTTTCGTTGTAAACATTTTTTTTAATTATTATATAACTACTTATTAGAATTCTTGTGACTACCCAATTGCAAGTCCATGGGAATTTTAACTTACTAGCAAACCTTAGCCACAATTACAGTCATATCATCCTTTTCTTTACCATAATCATTATCAATGGCTTCAGAAATAATGATATCGGCAATTTTTTGTACATCATCATTATTGATTTCCTCAAGCAAATACTTCAACCACAACTCTTTATTCTGATAATCAGAATTTGAATCAATAATTCCATCAGAACACATTATTATGATGTCTCCCTTTTCTATATCTTTGTCATAAACAATAAGCTCTATATTATCTAAAATGCCTGTTGGCATTGAGATAGACTTTACAAGTTGAACATCTTTATTTCTTTTAATATAAGTAGGACATGCACCATTTTTTACAAACTCCATATTTTTAGCATATAAATCTAAGATTGCTATATCCAGAGTAGCATACATATCCTCTTCTTTCATGGTTGTTGCCAAGGTTGAATTAATTAATTTTATAGAAGTATCCTTTTTAAATCCAGATGTCAATAATCTTTCTAACATTTTAATAGCTATTTTACTACTCTTTCTAGCTTCTGGTCCAGACCCCATTCCATCACTTAATGCAATTAAATATTTACCATCTTCAAGTCTAGTTTGAATACTTGTATCTCCAGACACAGGTGAACCATTTTTTGTGGATTTAGCAATACCAATTTGTAAATTAAACTTATCTTTTGACATATATGAGAATTTACAAATATCTTCTTTATTTCTTAATCCACAAGCTTGGTCAGAGAGATTTACAGTTTCGCCTAATACTCTTGAAATAACATGTCCTATTGTTTTATATGGGCATTCACTACCATCAACTTCTTCACAACATTTTTGATATACAGATACCTGATATTTTCCTGTTTCCTCTTTCTTTATGTATATTTCGTCAATATTTATTTGTTTTTGCTTTAATATCTGTACTATTTGACTTTTCTCTTTTCTGAATTCATCTTCTTCGGTATTTTGCGTATCTTCAATATCATAAGCAATTTCAGCTATAATATCAGAAACTCCCTGTAATTGTGCTGATACATTTTTATTATTCTCTTCAATTTTCTTTTTATACACAAAATTCATCTTACTCGTCTTATATGAGTAATTAATTTTCTTAATCATCTCATAAACATCTTTATCTATATTGTCATTTTCATTTTCTTTATCATAACCTAGAATATAATTATTATGATTTGAAAATATTTCTATTAATTGTTTTGCTGTAATCCTTGTATTTATTAACAAAGCTTTAAAAATGTCGGATACTATTTCATCTGAATAATACAATTCTTCAAATAGCATGTTATCTTCTAAATTTTCAATATTATTACGTAATTCCTTTATAAAAATTTCTTCATTCTCTTTTTCGATTTTTGTCATCTCATCATCTAATACAGTGGCTGCTGTTTGCGTATAACTCTTTGCCAATTCTGAAATAGTCTCAGATATATTAGTTAATTTTCTTATTGTCTCCTTACTTCCTTCCAACACTCTACCTGTTGTTTCAGGTAATAACTTTGAACTATTAAATACATCCTCTATTACAAATTCAACTTTTCTTGGTATTACAAGTAAGCCTAGTGAAGCAATTAGAATTTCCTGAAATACTATTACCGGAACCACATGTCCATTTGAAACATACGTAAGTAATGTATTTCCTAAAACAAAACCTATAATAACACCCGGCTTTCCAAATTTACTAAATAAACCTGCAAGTAACCCTGATATTGCAAAGGCAGCTATCATAATTGGCGCACCATCATCTATTATTCCTAAAACAATACCAATTGTTATTCCACCAGTAGCCCCAACAAGCATTCCATTTTTCCAACCTAAAACTAAAACTATTAAAATACATAATATATTTTTTAGTGAAAAACCAAATATGTGTACTGGAGTTAGAGCTGCAAAGCTAATAGCCACCATCATACTAGCTCCCATTAACTCCTCTATTGAAAACACTTTTTTATATCCATAATCTCTTATAACTGTTATCGAATTAACAAATATCTTATAAAAAATAAATGTTACAGTTGCCTGCATAATTCCTATTAATAAGTCATATAAATAAAATGTACCAAATATTAATGGAAGAACTTCAACAATTAGACTGGAAATAATAATATTTTTCCCAACTTTTTTTTGTTCATTACAATCATCTTGTATTTTTGTCCTAAACATAAACAAACTAGCAAAAAACACAACTGAAGTAATTATGTAATTCATTAAGCCACTTGCACCAAACCCTACAAAAGTTCCAATGCAAGTTAATATATATACCACACCTATTGGTATGGAATTACCTAATGTTGCTGCTACAATTGCTAATGCAAATGGAGCTAGTCCTAGGGAACTACTACCACCAAAGCCTACCATCGAAATCATTAATGCTACTATGTATAAAATTATGTTTTGCTTTACAAAAAATTTTTTTAGTATTTCCTTAAATTCTTCCATTTGAAACACTTTAACATCCTGTTTTTGACTTTGCTTTTTTTCAAAGTCTCTTGCTATATTTTGAAACATCCTTACCACCTCTATACTTTTTTCTTCACATATTCTAATACATAATAATGTAAAATTTTTGTCAGTTTTGATATGTAAAATCGAAAAAGTTTTTTACATATTGTGATATATTTTTTGTAATTTATATATTTTTGCTTTTTATATTACAATTTGCTTACAATATTTTATATTATAATTGATTAAATTACAATATGTTGGGGAATGTTTTTTTATTTTGATTTTGCACATTTTTATAACTGTAATCATACTATATTAATAAGGTAAAAAATTAATAAGTAGGTGATATATATTGAATGGAGATATGTCTGAAATGATTAATAACTTCAGTAAAATGATGAATAACCAAAACGGATCTGATAATATTAAAAACCTTTTTAATTCAATCAATAGTAATAACAATTCAAATAATAATTTTAATGTTGATACTAATCAACACAACAACAACAATATAAACAGCACAAATTATGCAAATACAAGCAATAATACTCAAGTAAACAATTCGAACAACGTAAACAATGCTACCAATACAAACAACATATTTGAAAATATAGACATGAGTACTCTCCTTAAAATGCAACAAATAATGAGTTCACTAAATAACAATCAAAATGATTCAAGAGCCAATCTGCTAAACTCTCTAAAACCATACTTGAAAGAGAATAGAAAGAAAAAAGTTGATCAATATATTCAATTAATTAAAATGGGAAAAATCTTAGAAATAATGAACCCTTTAGGTGGTGATAATAAACATGTATAATTATAGAAATCAAGAATTCAGAACACCCAACTTCTCACAGGTTAATCAAAATATATATTCTAAATACAATACAAATAAATCCTACAGAAAAAAAAATTATAATAAAGGCAACTTTCAACCAATAGCATCCGCTTATTACAATAAAAATAATACAAACTATCAGCAAAAAATAAATCACACTCAACCCTTTTATACTCAAAATATTAACAATAGTGAATTACACAGCAAAAATGAATCTGACAAAAATTCAAGTGGAAAAGGGAATGAAAATATAAATGGCATGTTTCAATTAAATCCAAATGAACCACTCTGTGAAATATTCGGCTTAAAAATATTTCTAGATGACGTACTAATAATATGCATTTTAATATTTCTATATCAAGAAGGCATACAAGATGAGTATCTTTTCATCTCTCTAATACTTTTACTTCTAAGTTAAGAGCTTCTGGAACTTCACATTTTAACCTTTAAGAAACGTTGCCGAGAGAAATAAAATAATAAAAATAAAAATTTTTGAAAACGTAATCTCCGGGCCTAACAGTTTCTAAGCATA
>CANQKT010000016.1 GCA_947624525.1 uncultured Clostridia bacterium
ATAGGTCCACAAAGATGTGGAAAAACTTCAATTACAAATTATATTTCTAATAATTTTTTTCAATATGAACCATATAGGGTAGATGCTACAATGACAGCGTTAAATTCATTATTTATAGAGAAAACAGCTGTTAAAGAAGATCCAAATGCAGTTGAATTACATTTCTTACTAACGCAAGATAAAGTAAGACAATTTTTATTTAATCTTTGTCAAGAGATACAATTTGATTTAAAACCATTAAATAAAAAAGTAATATTAGACACGGTACAATTAGATGTTAAGGAGGCAAAGGAAAATTTAGAAGATGATTTTGATATATATTGTTTAGGCATGCCAAATGAAAATGTACAAAATTTGATGATTAATATAAGGAAAAATGATACATTATTTGATTGGACAAACCAAATAGGACGATTTAGACTAGAAAGAGTATGCTATGATATAATCGAAAGGAGCAAGATTTTACAAAAAGAATGTGAAAAATATAATATTACATTCTTTGATACTTCTGGAAACAGACAGGAAAAATTAAAATTAGCTATTGAAGAAATTAAGAAAAAGAGTATTAATAATTAATGTTTTTTTGTGACAACAAAATTGTTGCACATTTGTGCAAATAATTTTAATATAAGTACAATAGATATACAAACTAGATATATAAATAATTTTATACTATGAATAAGTTGTTAAAGGAAGAAGATATAAAGAAAAGAGATATATTATTATGATTAGATGTAAATGGTGTAATTTAAAAAATCCTAAATATATAAAGTATCACGATACTGAATGGTGTAAGCCTCATTTTGATGATAAATATCTATATGAAATGTTGATATTAGAATCTTTCCAAGCAGGGCTTTCTTGGGAGTGTGTATTGAATAAAAGAGAAAACTTCAGAGAAGCATTTGATAATTTTGATATAGATAAAATATGTTGTTATAGTGATATAAAAGTAGAAGAATTATTAAAAAATGAAAAAATTATAAGAAATAAATTAAAAATAAATGCTACTATAAATAATAGTAAAATTTTCAAGAAGATACAAAATGAATTTGGCTCATTTTATAATTATTTAAGAATGTTTACTAATGATAAAATTATTTATGAAATAGATAAAACTACAAACGAATTATCAGATAATTTGTCAAAAGATTTACAAAAGAGGGGAATGAAATTTGTAGGTAGTACAATTATATATTCTTACTTACAAGCAATAGGTGTTATTTTTTCTCATGAAAAAGAATGTTTTATGTATAAGAATAATTAGAACAAGAAATTTATTGGTATGATTTTTACTAAATCATTTTCCAAAAGCTAAGATGGAAGGAATTAACATTACATTTCCTCAAACAAAAATATTTGACAAAAATAAAATAAAAATATATAATCTATATGCTACGAGTTATGTTAAGTATTATTCTTAGAAATAAAGGAAGGAGTGTATGGTTTAATATAAGTCAATCATACAAAATAGTAAATGAAAAATCAAATTAATGAAAATGGAATAAAAAAAGGAATAGATAATGAAATAGATAATGAAATAGATAATGAAATAGATAGTGAAATAGATAAAAAAATAGAAATAAATAACAAAATCGAAAAAGATAAACAAAATGAAACAAAACATAAAAAACAAATGAAAGTTATTAAAATAATAATCGGAGCCTTGGTAATATCAATAATTATAGGAGCATTTATTTATTTAACACCAATAATGAAAAGCCTAGCAACTGCAGAGGGAAGGCTGGTGTTTAAAGATAAAATTCAAAATACTGGATTTACAGGAATGTTATTATTATTTGGTTTACAAATAGCACAGGTATTTTTATTTATACTTCCGGGAGAACCAATAGAAATACTTGCAGGAATGTGTTATGGAGGTTTAGGAGGAACCCTTTTTATTTTAATTTCAACTGCAATTATATCAATAGGAATTTTCTTTTTAGTTAGAAAATTAGGTCAAAAATTTGTTTATGAATTTTGTGATAAGGAAAAAGTACAAAAAATAGAAAATAGTAAAATTTTTCAAGATCCTAAAAGAGTTGAAATAATAATGTTTATACTTTTTCTTATTCCGGGAACACCAAAAGATTTATTTGTATATATTGCAGGCTTGCTACCAATAAAACCATTAAGGTTTATAATAATTTCGACAATTGCTAGAATACCGTCAATTGTGTCATCTACGTATGCTGGACAAAAGATTTTGGAGGGAAATTATAAAACTGCATTGATTGTGTATGGTGTTATTATTGCTATTGTTTTAGCTTTTATTTTTATACTTAATAGGTTTGATAAAAATAAGATTACAAAGGAAGCTATGAAGGTAATAAAATAAGTATAAAACTTTAGCAAAATTAGCAATAAAAAAGTTAAATATAATTTAAGATAAGAATTAAGTTAGCATAATGTTTTTTAAAAAGTAACATAATATTTAAGAAAATCCTTGAAATATTAAGAAAACATTGATATAATAGTAAAATATTATGTAAAAGAGAATGGCGGAATTAGAATGTATAAAGTGTCGAATAAAGTTGAAAACAAAGTGAAAATATTGGTTGTTGAGGATAATAAAAATATAATTGAAGGATTAGAATATTTATTGACAAAGGAAGGATTTGAAACCAAGATAGTTTATAGTAAAAAACAAGCAATGGCTTGTATCAAAAGTTATAATTTTGATTTGTTTTTACTAGATGTTGAGTTGCCAGATGGAACAGGGTTTGATATATGTAAATATATAAAGAATCTTTCAAATAAGCCTATAATATTTGTATCAGCAAGAGTAGAAGAAACAAATGTAGTATATGGTTTAGATATTGGTGCAGATGATTACATAACTAAGCCTTTTAGGAATAATGAATTAATTTCTAGAATTAGGTGCGTTTTACGTAGATATCCAGAGATTAACGAAAATAAAAATATCATTAATTATAAGAATATAAAAGTTGATTTAAATAAAGCAAAAGTTTATAAAAATTCAGATGAAGTATATTTAACCAGTTTAGAGTACAAAATATTATTAATGTTTCTAAATAATGCAAATACATTAATAACGAGAGAAGAAATTTTAGAAAAAGTGTGGGATATTGACGGAAATTTTGTTAATGATAATACATTGTCTGTTTATATAAAAAGATTAAGAGAAAAGATATCCAATAAAGATGGTGAGGAAGGACCATTTATACAAACAGTAAGAGGAATAGGCTATATATTAAATAAATAAGCAAATAAGTGACTAAAATTTAATTAATTTAGTCACTTATTTGTCATAATAGTTTATTATAATAGTGTCTACCGTCATCAAATCAGAAAGAATTATCTTAGGATTTTATAGAAAAGTAATTGATGGAAATGAGAGATTATATATTTATACAAAATATAATTTTTTCAGAAATATAAACAGAAGGGAAAGTAAGTATGACTAAACATTTTAAAACTGATAGTGTGGTAGTTAGAAAGTTTAATATGAAAGATGTTGAACAGGTATATCAAAATTTATTATCACAAAACCACTTAAGTAAAACACAAGATAAAGATGAAAAAGATACAGAGAGTTTTAATAGAAGTACGAAAAAGATAAGATTTAAGAGTGTACACAAAAGCGCAGGAAAAATAAACTCAAGAAATGAAAACTCAGAATATCAAAATATGGAGCAAACTAAACTAATAGTAAAATCAGCAATAAATGAATATTATACAGATGAACCAACGTGGGCAGTAGAAGATAAAATAAATAAAAATTTAGTAGGAATTATTAAAGTTACTAATTATTCACCTAAAAATAAAATGTGCAATATAACATGGATGATGTCTTATAAATATTGGAATAATGAATTTATGAAAGAGGCATTAATGCAAATTTTTAATTTCTTATTTAGTAAGAAAAACATAGAATTAATTGAATGTTCATATTATGAACAAGATATTAATACTAGTGTCATTTTAGATGAAATAGGAATGACTAGAGAAGCTTCATTAAGAGATAGAAGAGTTAATGAACGAACCAATAAAAAGGAAAATTTTGTTATTTATTCAATGAATAAAGAAGAATTTTTAGAAACTATGGAAGTGAATGCATCAGATAACATATGTTATAAAAATTTGAAAAGAAAAATTTAGAATTTTCACATAAAAAACCGTTAAAAGCTAATAATAAGCATGAGGATTATTTTTTATAAAGTAGTTCTTGATAATTTTTTATTAATTTGAAAGGATGGTATTTTTATGGATAAGAATCAGAAAATAAATTGTACTGTTGAGAGCTGTAAGTATAACAATACTGATAAGGAAGAGTGTATTTTGAAACAGATAATTGTTACTCCTATGCAAGACTGCCATACTAAAAGTGCAGATGAGTCTATGTGTAGTAGTTATGAGTTTGATAAATAATGCAATTATTATTTTATTTCTCCGAAGTAGTGTGAGCGTTAAAATGCACCTTGGGGATGGAAAAGATGTATATCTTTTTCGTGCCCAAGGTGCATTAACTTAATAATACTTGACAAATTGTATGATGAAACATAAAATAAAGAAAATTAGTAATAATAACTAATATATTAATTCAAAGGAGGAAATATAATATGCCATTAGTAACGACTAAAGATATGTTTGAAAAATCAATGAAGGAGAAGTTTGCAATAGGCGCATTTAATGTAAACAATATGGAGATAATCCAAGGAATAGTTGATGGGGCTGCAAAGGAAAATTCACCAGTAATTTTACAAGCATCAGCTGGGGCTATAAAATATGCTAGAATTCCATATTTAAGGAAAATGATTGAGGCTGCTTTAGAGGAACATGATATTCCAATTGCACTTCATTTAGATCATGGACCAGATTTTGAAACTTGTAAAATGTGTATTGATAATGGATTTACATCTGTAATGATAGATGGTTCTAAATATGATTTTGAGGAGAATGTAGCATTAACAAAAAAAGTTGTGGATTATGCACATAGTAAAGGTGTTGTAGTAGAAGCAGAGTTAGGTAAGTTGGCAGGAATCGAGGATGATGTAAATGTATCTGAAAGTGATGCAAGGTATACAGATCCCGAACAAGCTAAAGAATTTGTTGAAAGAACAGGTTGTGATTCCCTAGCTATCGCAATTGGAACAAGTCATGGCGCTTATAAGTTTAAAGGAGAAGCAAAGTTAAGATTTGATATATTACACAAAATAAAAGAGTTAATACCAAATACTCCTATAGTATTGCATGGAGCATCAACAGTTATTCCAGAATTGGTTGAGTTATGTAATAAAAATGGAGGAGAAATTCCAGGAGCAAAGGGTGTACCAGATGAAATGTTACATCAAGCTAGTTTAGAGGGTGTGTCTAAAATTAATGTTGATACTGATTTAAGATTGGCTATGACTGGAGCAATTAGAGAGGTATTTAATAAAGAGCCTTCAGTGTTTGATCCTAGAAAATATTTAACTCCTGCTAGAGAAAAAATTGAGGCGACTGTTGTGCATAAAATTAAGGATGTTTTTGGATCAAGTAATAAGGCTTAGGAGGATTAGTTTTAAGGGATAATCTTTCATTCCTATTTAATTTTCCAAGTAAAGCAAGAAGGGAATGATTTTTATTATGAAGAAATTGTTTACATCAGAAAGTGTAACTGAAGGACATCCAGATAAATTATGTGATTATATATCAGATAATATTCTAGATGCTTTTTTAAGAGAGGATTCTAAGTCAAGGGTTGCATGTGAATGTGTGGCTGGAAAGGGTTTAGTTTTGGTAACAGGGGAAATTAGCTCGAAGGCTGAAGTAGATATTGAAAAAATTGTGAGGGCTACAATTAAAGAAATTGGATATACAGATGAAAACACGGATATTAGCTATGATAAATGCAAAGTTATTGTTAATATTTCAAAACAATCTGCTGATATAGCTTTAGGCGTTGATAAATCTTTTGAAAGTAAAAAAAATAAGGGACAAGTATTAGAAAACCAGAATAGTGCGTTAAGTAATGTTGAAACATTAGAAAAAATGAATAGTTCTATAAATGATGATGAAACAATTAATTCAGAGGGTGCAGGAGATCAAGGAATGGTATTTGGATTTGCAACAGATGAAACTGAAAATTTTCTACCAATGCCCATAAATCTTGCACATAAGCTTGCAAAAAAATTGTCGGAAGTACGCAAAAATGGTAAAATTCCGTATTTACGTCCAGATGGTAAAGTTCAAGTTACAGTAGAGTACGAGAACGATAAACCTATTAGAATAGACACAATAGTTATATCTACTCAACATAAAGAAAATATTGATTTGGAAGTGTTGAAAAAGGATATAAGAGAAAAGGTAATAAATACTACTATTGATTCAAAAATGCTTGATAGTAACACAAAATATTTTATAAATCCAACAGGGAGGTTTGTAATAGGTGGGCCTTTAGGAGACACAGGTCTTACAGGCAGAAAGATAATAGTGGATACTTATGGAGGCTTTAGTCGTCACGGTGGTGGGGCTTTTTCTGGAAAGGATGCTACAAAAGTTGATAGGTCTGGTTCATATATGGCTAGGTATATTGCTAAAAATATAGTTGCAAATGGGTTAGCAAAAAAATGCGAAATACAAATTTCGTATGCTATAGGCGTTGCAAAGCCTGTGTCAATTTTTGTTGATACTTTTGGAACTGGCGAGGTTTCAGATGAAAAGATTGTTCAAATTATTCAGGAAAACTTTAATCTTACACCAAGAGGAATTATTGATACTTTGGATTTAGAAAGACCAATATACAGCCAAACTACTAATTATGGGCACTTTGGAAAGGAAAATCTTGCATGGGAAAGAATTGAAGATATTAATATAAATTTGTCTCTTTAACACTTGAATTGTAATCAAAATTTCAAAGTTAAAAAGCTCATATATTATATAACTGAAAGTTGACAAAAGATAAAAAAAGCTTTAAAATAAGAAATAGAGTAAATTAAATAGTCGCGTATAGCAATTTCGAAAGAAAGCGTACGAGGAAAGTCCGGGCTCCATAGAGCAAAGATGCTGGATAACGTCCAGTGAGGGAGACCTTAAGGAAAGTGCAACAGAAAATAACCGCCGTATAAAATTTCTCAATAAAACGGAAGTTTTGTGGGAAAAGATAAACAAAGGAGTTATTGCTCAAATCAAGCATGGCTTTATTTGATTAATAACCAAATTTGTTTTGATGCGGTAAGGATGAAAAGGCGAGGTAAGAGCTCACCGCTGGTATGGTGACATACTGGGTCAGTGTAAACCCCATCTGGAGCAACACCCAAAATAGAAGGCTAAGACTGCTCGTCATCTTCTAACTGAGGTGGCTTGAGACATATAGTAATATATGTACTAGATAAATGACTATTCAAGACAGAACCCGGCTTACAGATTTACACTATTATAAATTAAATAAAAAAGTAGCGTGTCAATATACTTTTCATATCATCAAATAGAGGTGCAACAAGTGTAATTTTTTCATGTGTTACAGGATGTATAAAAGTAACTTTATAGCTATGTAGAGCTTGTCTAGAAATCAGAGAAGATTTTTGACCATATAAGGTATCTCCAATTATTGGGTTCCCAATATATGCCATATGAACACGAATCTGATGAGTTCTACCTGTTTCTAAAACAAGATGAACAAGGGACAAATTAGAACAATTTTTTAATACATCATAATGAGTAATGGCATTATCGCCAGAGCTATCTACACATCTTTCAATAATACTATCTTTTTTTCTAGCAATTGGAGCAGAAATCGTTCCAAAAGTTTCTTTTAAGTTCCCCTCACAAATGGCAAGATATTCCTTAACAAATTTATTAGCTTTCATTTGCCTAGATAAACATTCTTGGCTATATTCATTTTTGGCAAAAATAACTATTCCGGAAGTATCTTTATCTAGACGATTTACAGGTCTAATTTTTTTGCGAAGATTAATACTATCAAAATAGTATCTAACTCCATTTGAGATGCTGTCCTCAAAGTGTTGCATAGAAGGATGTATGGGAAAACCAGCAGGCTTGTTTAGTACTAATAAAAATTCATCTTCAAAAATAATATTTAGATCCATTTTTATTGGAATTATATTTGAATTATCTTCTTCAAGGTCTAGTAGTACTTCTATTATGTCTTTGCTTTTAACTGGAGATTTTATATTTCCTGTGCTATTGTTTATAAGTATTTTATTGTTAGATTTTAATTTTAATAAGAGTCTATCTGATATATTAAATTTGGTTTTTAATAATTCTTTTAGATTATCAAATTGATCGTTATCTTGTACGGTGTATGTTAATTTCATTTTTGATTTCTTTCCTTTTTTACTCATAATTGTGCATAGATATTTTCTTATGCAATTATTATAATACAATAAATAATGAAATAAATCAAATTAGTTTATATTTTTATTCTTATTATTTTATTTCTCCGAATAAATGTCTTGCCCTAAAGGTTAAATTATAGAAAATTTAAGTATCTGAACTTGAATGTAATGGAACTAAAACAAAATATTATGAATAAATTATATTGCGTAAAAAAATTTTTTGATGTATAATTTTTTTGATTAAGGCAAAGGAGGAAAGTCTAATGGCATATGTGAATGAGAAATTACAAGAATTTGAGAGATATATACGCAATAAAAAAATAGCTATAATTGGCTTAGGAGTAAGTAATTTGCCACTCCTTGACTATTTTTGTGATAAGGGAGCACAAGTAACTGTATTTGATAAAAAATCAATAGATGAGATAGACAAGTCAATATTGGATAAAATAAAGTCACGTTGTATAAACTTTACTTTTGGGGAATATAGTTTAGTAAATTTGGTAGGGTTTGATATGATATTTAGGTCACCATCATGTAGACCAGATATTCCAGAATTAAATGCAGAAAGAATACGTGGAGCTATAGTAACTTCTGAAATTGAGATGGTAATTGAACTATGTCCAGGTAGGGTTATAGGTATTACAGGAAGTGATGGAAAAACAACGACAACAAGCTTAATATATGAAATTGTAAAAGAAAAAGGATATCAATGTTTCCTTGGTGGAAACATAGGGATACCATTATTTACAAGAATACATGAAATGACTCCTGAATCTATAGTGGTATTGGAGTTAAGCAGTTTTCAATTAATGGATATGAAGGTTTCTCCAGAGATAGCAGTTATAACTAATGTTTCACCTAATCATTTAGATATACATAAATCATATGAAGAATACATAGAATGCAAAAAAAATATATTTAAAAATCAAGATGAAAATGGAAAAGTTGTTTTGAATTATGATAATGATATAACTAGAGAGTTTTCTTCAGAAGTTAATGGAAAGGTGAGGTTTTTTAGTAGAAAAACTAGGTTAGACAATGGTGTAATTTATGATAATAATATTATAAAATCATGCGAAGATGGAGTGCGTATGCATATTATGACAATAGATGAAGCAGTATCTCTACGTGGAATGCATAATTATGAAAATATTTGTGCGGCAGTGGCTGCAACAGAAGATTTAGTAGAACCTTTTATTCAATCAAGAGCAATAACAAAATTTAAAGGGGTAGAGCATAGGTTGGAGTTTGTTAGAACCATAAAAGGAGTTAAATGGTATAATGATTCAATTGGAACTAGCCCTACAAGAACAATAGCAGGTTTAAACTCTTTTGATGAAAAAATAGTGTTAATAGCAGGTGGATATGATAAACATCTTGATTATACATGCATTGCTGAACCTATTATAAAAAATGTTAGCAAATTAATTTTAATTGGTGCAACTGCAGATAAAATAGAACAAGCGGTTAAAACTGAATTAGATGAACAGAAAAAAGAGCTACCTATATATAGATGTAGCACACTTGAAGAATGTGTAAATAAAGCATATGAAATAGCAACTCCAGAAGAAATAGTTTTATTTTCTCCAGCTAGTGCTAGTTTTGATATGTATAAGAATTTTATGGAAAGAGGACAAAAGTTTAAGGATTTAGTTGATCAGCTTGAATAGTGAGAGAGATTTAGGAACGTTCCGGGAATTTTAGGGACGTTCCTTAAATTTCTTTCAAAAATCTGAAATATTTTATATCATAGTTAGTGTCAAAAAATACCTAAATGGAATAATATATAAAATAATTATGTTTAGGAGGTATTTTTATGTATTATAATGATTATGAGGATTATATGAGAAACATCTTAGGATATCCAAATACTAATGACAATACATATCAAGGCAATTATAACAGTTATAATAATATGGATTATAACATGAATTATAATTCTATGAACTATAGTAATCAAATTCATGATAATATGATGTGTGGCTGTATGCAGTCCAACCCATATCAAAACAGGGATAATTTTGCCCAAACAAGATATATAGAAGATATGTATCCTGAAATTTATAAAATAATAAATCCAATGGTTTGTGAAAAGTGTGACAGAAATACAGAGCCTGTTACAGAATATTTAATAGATCAGATGACTAATGAGATTTATGATAATGTAGTAAATCGTATGGAAGTTCAAAATGTTATTAATATAAATGTAGAAACAAGGGAAAATAATGAATCAGAAAATAGAGTAGAGGATAAAAAGACGGAAAACACGAACAGGAGTGGTACATCAATTACAAGCAACAGTATGAGGATGTCATTAAGCAATAGTGATAAAGTTTCAAATAGTACTTGTAATAAGGAAAAAGAGAGTAAGGATGAAACTAGAGAGACTCGTTCTCCATCAGTACAAAGTCAATCACAAAGAAGAAATGGTTTGTTAAGAGATTTAATTCGTATACTTATTATAAATAGAATACTAAGTCCAAATAGACCACCTTTCAGACCAAATAGACCAAATAGACCGCCATATAGACCAGGAGCAGGCATGGGACCTAGACTACCAATGCAAAGAATGAGTAATCAATCTGTACCATATATGTAGAAATTTGTATAATTAAAAATATAATGGAATATTTTTTTGAAAATTCCATAAAATACCACATATTCTAATTTTATATATTGTTAAACTCTGTTCAAGATTGTATATAAAATTTCAATCGTGGAAAAATAAAATTGTATTCAATATTTTTTGAATGCAATTTTTTAAGTTTTTTTAATAATCGTTAAAATTATTAATGTATGAAGTTACTAATGATATTGTATAGCAAAATATAAGTTTCTATTATCTTTTGGTCAATATGCAGAAAGATTTACTATTATGGTAATCAAAAAAAACAAAATTATACATTAATGATTAAATGAATGGTTAAATACTAAATTAAGGAGGATAGTAAAATGAAAGTTAATGAATGTATGTGTCATGATGTATTATGGGTAAATCCAAATACATCAATATGTGAATGTGCAAATCTAATGGCAGAGCATAAAATAGGATGTGTACCTGTTTGTGATGACAAGCAAAAAGTCGTTGGTATGATTACAGATAGAGATATTTTATTAAGAAGTGTATGCTGTGATAAGGATACAAAAACAACTCCTGTAAGTGATATAATGTCAACTGATGTATGTTGTTGTGAGTCTAATGAACATTTAGGTACAGCTGAAAAGTTGATGTCTGAAAATCAAATTAGAAGAATACCTGTTGTTGAAAATGATAGGATAGTTGGTATTTTATCATTAGGTGATATAAGTAGAAATCCTTATGCAGATAGGGAAAGTTTTGTTATTACTTTTGATAATATTTGTAAAGGTGGAAATAAGAATAATTGCTAGTTAGTAGTTTACTATGTTTTGTAAAGATAGGTTATATGTTGTGAAATAGGGAACTACAGTTATTAAGTTAAGGAAAGTTAAAAAGTAAAATCATAACTTTCCTTAATTGGTATACATATATCTTTTTGTCATAAAATATTAAAAGAAATAGATAGTAAAATTTCTAAAAAATCTAATTTTGGATATAATAAGAAAAATACCTAATTTAGACAAAAGGAGAAAAACTTATGAAGACAGACTTTAATTATTGGTTAGATGTTGTAAAGAAGATAATAGTTTTAGCATTAAGTGTATTTCTAATATATATTGGCTTTAAAATAAGTATATTTTATATACCATTTTTAATCGCTTTCATATTATCACTTTTAATAGAGCCGGTGATAAGATTTTTAATGAGAAAATTTAAAATGAGAAGGAAGATAAGTGCAATACTAATATTTATTATAGTATTGTCAGTGATAATAGGAGTAATAGCATGGGGAACAGTAACATTAATATCAGAAGCATCAAACTTTTTGGGGAATATAAGCTATTATTTTGATAAAATACATGAAAAGTCACAAAGTCTTATATCAAACTTTGATTTTGATAAAATAAAAATTTCAGATGAATTAAGAAATATTTTAGGAAATTCAACTGGAGATTTCATACAAACAGCTTCTAATTGGATTACAAATATTTTAACTAAACTACTTAATACATTAACCTCATTGCCAACTATAGGAATATATATAGTAATAACAATATTAGCTCTATATTTTATGTGTACTGATAAAATATATATTTTAGATCAAATTGAACATCATTTACCGGAAAAGTGGGTGAAAAATTTAACTAAACATATAAAAGCAATTTCAAAAGCTTTGGGGTGCTATTTAAAGGCACAATTAAAATTAATATTAATATCATTTGTTATTTCATTAATAGGCTTATATGCTTTTTCTATTGCAGGATTAAATGTTAAATATCCACTAATGGTAGCAATAGGGATTGCAATAGTAGATGCATTGCCAATATTTGGCTCTGGAACGGTAATGGTTCCATGGGCAATAGTTTCTGCTTTTAATGGAGATATAAAACTCGGAACATCTATTTTAGTATTATGGATAGTTATGTGCATTGTAAGGCAAATTATAGAGCCAAAAGTAGTAAGTGGACAAATAGGGATTCATCCAATATTCACATTAATTGCAATGTATACAGGATTCAAATTTTTAGGTTTTATAGGATTATTTATAGGACCCATAATATTAATTATATTGAAGAACATTTATGAGGTAAGAATAGATAGAGGATTTGTAAAAAGTATTTTTGATAGAGATTGCTAATTTAATTTTTTAGAATTAGTTTAAAACAACAGAGCTCTCACTTTTGGTGAAAGCCCTTTCTTGTGTCAGTTTTTATTTTTCGTAGTGAAAATTCTTCATATCTCACTACTAACATAACTGTCAGAAGGTGGATACACGAACTCATCTTTAGGAGCAGAGACCTCTTTAATTGTATTTATGGTAATCATGGGAATATCTCCATGATAATATCCTTTCTCAATAGTACCTTCAACCTCAACCCAAGCTCCATCCGTAAAATTATTTGCATTATCACAAGCACATAAAAATCCAACCACAACAGCCTGATTATCCGAAGAAATAATCATTTCTCTTGCCAAAACAAACTGAGTATCTTCAAAATCATAAAGCCTATAAACAAAGCCAGTAAACTTGATTTCTTTCCCAACATATTTATCAATATTCTCATGAGAATCCTTTAAAATATCTGTATAATTACTAACATTAACTTCAATATGAGAAGTATCAATTTCATCTCTTACCATGACCTTAGAAGTTGAAGCATAAAATTTATAACCAACAACGATAAAAACAATTACTAAAATTAGCACGATAAGTGTAATTCCAAGTTTTTTTATCCAACCATTACTTAATTTTACATTACATATAAACATACAAACCCTACCTTCCTTAATAAAAATTATATTATATTAAGAAAAAATTATGATTTTTCTTGCGAAATTTTTATATTAGTGATATAGTACATATAAATTGTATGTAAAATAAAAATACATAAGATAGAAAGGAAGAAAAAAGCAATGAGTTTTTTAAACAAGATATTTAAAAGTTACAGTGAAAAAGAAGTAAAAAGAGTTATGCCTCTTGTTGAACAAATTAACAATTTAGAAGAGGGAATAGCCAAATTATCAGATGGAGAATTACGTAACAAAACAAATGAATTTAAAGAAAGACTTGCTAAAGGTGAAACTTTAGATGATTTACTTCCAGAGGCTTTTGCAGTTGTTAGAGAAGCATCTAAAAGAGTTTTAGGATTACGCCACTTTGATGTTCAATTAATAGGTGGTATAATATTACATCAAGGTAGAATTGCCGAAATGAAGACTGGTGAAGGTAAAACTTTAGTTGCCACATTACCAGCATATTTAAATGCATTAGCAGGTGAAGGAGTTCACATAATTACAGTAAATGATTACCTTGCAAAAAGAGATAGTGAATGGATGGGAAAGGTATATAGATTCCTTGGTCTATCTGTTGGATTGATTATTGCAGGAATGAAACCAAATGAAAAACAAGAAGCATATAATTGTGATATAACTTATGGTACAAACAATGAATTTGGATTTGACTATCTAAGAGATAACATGGTTATATATAAAAATCAATTAGTTCAAAGAAAGCTAAGTTATGCTATCGTAGATGAGATAGATAGTATTTTAATAGACGAGGCTCGTACACCTCTTATTATATCAGGTAGAGCAAATAAATCTTCTGATCTTTATAAAAAAGCAGATTCTTTTGTAAGAAAATTACAAGCTAAAGTTATAGTTGAAGAAGATGTTAAAGATGAAGCACAAGCAGAAGATAATGAAAATTATGACTATATAGTAGATTTAAAGGCAAAATCTGCTACATTAACACAAAAGGGTATTGCAAAAGCAGAAGAAGAATTCCATTTGGAAAATTTCAATGATTTGGAAAACTCTGAGTTAGTTCATAATGTAAATCAAGCATTACGTGCTTATGGAATAATGAAAAAAGATATAGACTATATCGTAAAAGATGGAGAAGTTTTAATTGTAGACGAATTTACAGGTCGTATAATGTATGGAAGAAGATATAATAATGGATTACATCAAGCTATTGAAGCAAAAGAAAAAGTTAAAATAGCAGATGAATCTAAAACACTTGCAACGATCACATTCCAAAACTACTTCAGAATGTATGACAAATTATCAGGTATGACTGGTACTGCTATGACAGAAGAAGCAGAATTTCAAGAAATTTACAAATTAGATGTTATAGAAATACCTACAAACAAGCCATTAATAAGAGATGATGCTCCAGATATAATTTATAAAAATGAAGATTCTAAATTTAGAGCAGTTATAGATGATATCAAAGAAAGTCATGAAAAAGGACAACCAGTTCTTGTTGGTACAGTTTCTATTGAAAAATCTGAAAAATTAAGCAAAATGTTAAATGAAGCAGGAATTAAACATACAGTATTAAATGCTAAGCAACATGAAAAAGAAGCTGAAATAGTAGCTCAAGCCGGAAAATTTGGAGCAGTTACAATTGCTACAAACATGGCAGGTCGTGGTACTGATATTATGCTTGGAGGAAATAGTGAGTATTTAGCAAAACAAGAAATGAAAACACAAGGATATTCAGAGGAGCAAATAGAAGAAGCTACAGCTTTCAATGAAACAACAGATGAGGATGTATTATCTGCAAGAGATAAATTTAAAGAATTAGAAAATAAATATAATGAAGAAATTAAAGATGAAAAACAAAAAGTAATTGATGCTGGTGGTTTAAAAATCATAGGTACAGAAAGACATGAATCAAGACGTATAGATAATCAGTTGCGTGGTCGTTCTGGTCGTCAAGGTGACCCAGGTTCTTCTAAATTCTATATAGGATTAGATGATGACCTAATGAAAATATTTGGTGGAGATAAAGTTACAAAAATATATGATACATTAGGTGCTGATGAAGATATGCCAATACAATCTAAAATCTTATCTAGTACAGTAGAAAAAGCTCAAAAGAAGGTTGAAGGAAAGAACTTTGGTATAAGAAAGAATGTATTAAACTATGATGATGTTATGAATACACAAAGAGAGATAATTTACAAACAAAGACGTGAAGTTCTTGATGGAGAGAATATCAAACAAAATGTTATAAATATGATGGATTCTACTGTAGAGGGAATTGTTTTAGCATTTAGTGATGAAGAAAATGTATTAATAGATGAACCATTAATAGCTGAAATAGAGAATACTTTAGGTATTTCAGCTAATGTATTAGAGTTAAAAGAGGGAGAAAAAGCAAAACCACAAGAATTAATAGATAAACTTAAAGAGGCAGTTCATGCAAAATATGAAGAAAAAGAAAAAATGGTTGGCTCTGATGATTTAAGAGAAATAGAGAGAATCATAACATTAAAAGTAGTTGATGACCAATGGATGGAACATATTGATAACATGGATGAATTAAAAAATGGTATAGGTCTTCGTGCTTATGGTCAAAAAGATCCTGTTGTTCAATACAGGATTGAAGGTTTTGATATGTTTGATGAGATGGTTGAAAATATCAAAATTGATATTACAAAAGCTTTATTACATTTGGAAAAAGCTGATAATGTTCAAAGAAAAGAGTCTGCTGAAATAACTGATGCTAGTTTAAGAGATACTGCTATTAGTCTAGTTGATGGTAGTATCACACCTAAGGAGGGTGGTCTTAATAAGACTGTTGTTAATAAGGAACCTAAGATTGGAAGAAATGATCCTTGTCCATGTGGTTCAGGCAAAAAGTATAAGAACTGTTGTGGTAAAAATCAATAATAATTTATAGAGGGGCAATTATTACTTGCTCCTTTTCAATTATGATACTAAAAAAGGAGATTTGACAAAATTTTTTTTGCATGGTACATTATATGAAAGAATAAAAAGGAAAGGAAATTGAGAAATGAATAAAATATTTGTAATATGTAGTAAAGCTTTTTATAAGGATATACCACCAATTAAAGAAAAATTAGAAGAAAATGGTTGGGAAGTATTTTTACCTCATACGTACGAAAATCCTGATGCTGAAAATGAGTGGTATGCTAAAGGAAACGATGAACACGCAAAAATGAAAGGCGAAATGTTTAGAAGAAGTAGAGATAGAATAAAATCAATGGATGCAGTATTAACTTTAAATTTTGATAAGAATGGAAAAAAGAATTATGTTGGTGGGTCAACTTTTCTTGAATTATATGAAGCTTTTATGGAAGGTAAAAAGATATATCTATGGAATGAAATACCAGAAGGAATTTTATTTGATGAAATAAGTGGATTTGCACCTGAAGTTATAAATGGTAATTTAGATTTAGTAAAATAGAAAAGGTTTATATAAATATTTAATAATATGAGTTTGAAAAAAAAGCCCCAATATGGTATAATTATGGTAGATGTAAAGAGCAAAATAAACGAAAGTTTATGACGCAAAGCCATAGGTCTAAAAGGAGAAAACCTCAAGATAGCTAGGCTGCCTTCTGATAAAAGGAGGGTGATTACTATGAGAACGAGAGAAAAGACAATGTGGGGAAAATTCCTAAAGGTTTTAGTGGTAATAATAATGTCAACAAGTATTGCATTTATCATTTATAAAATGAGTTTTAACAAAACAGAATTGAACAATATGACAGAATTGAATAATATGTATGAATATGATGAATCAATAATATTACTAGCATAATTAATATAATTAATAAAGACAAGGGGCTGTATGGGGTAAGACAAAACCCCATTCCCTTGTCTATTTTAAAATATAGGAGGAAAAGACTATGGGTCTTGTATTAAATAATGTATCAAAGACATTTGTTGGAAAAGTAGCAGTAGACAATATTTCATTTAGTATAGATAAACCTGGTGTATTTGGACTACTTGGAACAAATGGAGCAGGAAAAACAACAACTATAAGAATGCTACTTGGAATTCTAAAAAAGGACAGTGGAGAAATTACTTGGAATGGTAAGGCAGTAGATAGAAAAAATGTTAATTTTGGATATTTGCCAGAAGAGAGAGGTGTATATCCAAAAACCAAAATAATGGAACAATTAATGTATTTTGCAGAATTAAAGGGAATGAAAAAAGATGATGCTATTCAATCTATAAATAAATGGGCAAAAGAATTAAAAGTCGAAGAATATTTACAAATGCCAGCTGAAAAGCTATCAAAAGGAAATCAGCAAAAGATACAATTTATGACAGCAATAATACATAATCCGGAATTAGTGGTATTAGATGAACCTTTTAGTGGATTAGATCCTGTAAATACAGAAATATTAAAAAATATTATAATTAATTTAGTAAAAAACGGAAAATATGTAATAATGTC
>CANQKT010000017.1 GCA_947624525.1 uncultured Clostridia bacterium
CTCTCCGATGGCTATGGAACACGCGCCCTCAAGTAGTGTATCGCAAGAAACTGTAAGACCCTGCGTTAACGTTTTCAAAAATTTTTATTTTTATTATTTTATTTCTCCGAATGAGTGTGTGAAGGTTAAAATGTAAAGTTCCAGAAACTCTTAACTCACCAACTCATAATCCACAACATAATCTTTAAACATTGTTTCAGCATAAATTTCTTTTGTTTCTGTTGCTACATTAGTCCCCATATATTTAGATATATCAAAATTATCTACTTGTTTTCTTTCTACACTACAAATCTTTATAACATCTTCATCCTGATCTACAACTTTTTTCCCTAATGATTGTAGTGCTATGCTATTTACTTGAAGTCCTGCTTGCTTAATTATTTCCATATACTCTTCTATTTCATCTTCTTGAAACACACTTCCAGCTGTTCTTTTTCTTGTTACTTCGATCAACTCATCATCCTCAACCTTCAACTGTACAAATGTCCATTGAATTCCATCAGAAAATAAAGAATTAACTTGTGCTGCCTCCGCAAATATTCTTACTTCACCATCTATTTCCTTAGCAAACATATCGAAATTCATGACCTCTCCATTTTTTAATACATCATCCATTATTAAACACGAAGACACTTCATTTATTTTTCCATCCTTTTCCTTATACATAACAACTTCTACTCCATTATTATCTTTAGTTCTTACAACCATACATTCTTCTTCATTATCATTATCAAAATCATGAACTAATATAGATATTATTCCTTTATATTGACTCTCAAGAACTTGAAAAGTTTGTGGATTGAAATAATTTTTGATTGTTTTTCCATTTAATCTTTCCTCATCCTTAAAATGTTCGTTTACAGCTTCTGCAAGTGTATATTCCTCAGTTAATTCAAACTCCTCTTTTTGAGAACTTTCATATTGATTTACCTTGTTTTCTTGATTTTGATTTTCTTCTTTTTTCTTACCACAGCCTGTTATTAAGAACAAAACACTTATTAATAAAAAACACATTATACTAAAGCTTAATATTTTATTTCTCATTTTATCCCTCCTTTCTATATAATTTACAGTTATATAACATAAACATTCTTCAATGCTTATTATAACTTACTCTAAAATAATTTTATCATTTTTGTCAAGATATGCATTAGTTTTGATAATCGTATTTTCAAATTCATTTTTTTCACAATTTCTTATTATGTTAGAAATTCGTAGTTGACTAGTTTCAATAGAACCCGCAGAAATAATGGCCTCCTTATTTCCTCTTGCCCCAGCATGAGCCAAACCTCTTAAAGTGCCCAATATTATTATGTTTTCACCTGCTATAACCTCTGCTCCATTGTTGACATCTCCCAAAACAACAATACTTCCTACAAACTCTATCCTTTGTCCTGATCTTAGAGAATGAGTATAATATTTGGTTTCTGAAACCGATATTTCCTTCTTAAAAGGCTTATGTATTCCATATAAACCAAGTTTTTCCGTATTATTAAATTTAATTTTACCTATAAAAAAGTTACTCACAATCTTCTTTATAATCATTTGTTCTTTTTCGTTAAAATCTCTTCCTATAATTGATATAATATCAGGCTCACTATTTTTGTACAATACTCTCACTTCTGGAAGTTTCTTTTTAATCTTGCTTACAAATTCTTTAAAATCAATGTGTTCTCTAACTCTAATGGTAATTTGCTTTCTTCTAAAACTAAATCCAATACCATTATTAGACATTATTCTATCATCCTTCCTATATTTGTTATTACATCCTTATTACAATTGTTAGTATTCTTAAGAAACTTTATAAACTTTTTACTATAACATTATCTTTTATCTTACTACTTGCACACTTGGAACTGCCTCTTGTGATTCTACAATTTGACTAGCATTCATTCCAAAATACTCTGCAAAAATATCTCTTGCAACTTCTGCTGTATAAACACCATGTGTAACATTTTCAACAACAACTACTACGGCGATCTCTGGATTATCATATGGAGCAAACCCTGCAAACCATCCATTTGTCTTATTTCCAACTTGTGCTGTTCCTGTTTTTCCTGCAACTGATACATTAAATTTGGAAAATGTTGAATACGCAGTACCCCCTGATTCGCTTGTAACATCCTTCATTCCCTCTAATACCGCTTTTAGATTATCTGGAGATATATTCAAATCTTCCGTATCCTCATTAGAAGTAAATCCTAGTTTTTTATTAACATAGTCATCAATTTCTTGTTTAGACATTTGATTTCCATTGCTATCTATAATTGTTTTTATTAGTGTTACATCCACATTTTTTCCACCATTTGCTAACATACTAATATATTTTGCCATTTGAATAGGAGTAAAATTGTTATAACTTTGTCCTATTGAAGCTGATAGTGTTTCACCTAAATACCATGTTCTATTTTCCTCTTCTGCTCTTTTCTTACTTGCTACAACTCCAGATGATTCACTTGGTAATTCAATTTGGGTTTTCTTTCCTAATCCGAAATATGTTGCAAATTTTTCAAGTATATCTATACCAATTCTATTTCCAACTTCATAGAAGAAATAGTTACAAGAATGCTTTATTGCATCAGACACATTTAAGTATCCGTGTCCTCTTCCATTCTCAGTGTAAATCCAACAAACTGGTTTGTGTGCATATGGATATACACCTGTATCATTTATTTTTGTATTTGTATTAATTGCTCCATTTTCCAAACCTGCAATTGCTGTAACCATTTTAAAAATTGATCCCGGTGCATATGTTCCACTAATTGCCCTATTATATAAAGCTGATGTTGCTTGGTACTCGTCATTCTTCTCTTTACTTATTCCATCTATAAATAATTGTGGTTCATAATCTGGATAACTAGCCATTGCCAGCACTTCCCCTGTTTTTACATTCATCACAACAACTGCACCTGCATCAGCATCACTTCTTGAAGCAAATCCACCAGTTGATATTTTTGTGATATTATCTTTTAAAGCCTTTTCTGCAGCAGCTTGAATATTCGCATCTATTGTTAAAACAACATCTGAACCTGCAATGGCTTCTTCAGCAACATATTCTCCTGTTACAGCTCCATCTATATCCATATCTATTTGTCTTACACCATCTGTCCCTTTTAATAAATCTTCAAATGTATATTGGATTCCAGTTTTACCTATTAAATCATTCATGTCATAAGTATCCTTTTTCTCTTCCAATTCATTTGGATCAATTTTTCCAACTGTTCCCAATATATGTGAAGCCAAACTTCCAGAAGTATATGAAATTATAGGTTCTGTAACTATATCAATACCTGCAAATTGTGAGCTTTGCTCACTTAATTCCATAGCACTTTCTCTACTTAAATTCCCACATATTTCAACCGCTTTTGTACTGCTATATCCATTTAAAGATATTTCATATCTAATTGTCATTATCTTTCTAGTCTCTAAAATATCATTACTCTGTATTTCATACTTTTCTTTTAAAGCATAGAAACAATCTTCTGCAGACGCATTTTCATCTATTTTGTTTTTCTGTTTCCATTGTTTTATAGCTTCCTCACTTTCAAAATTAAACTCAAATGGATCTACAGTAATTGGTAAATTATCATAGTAACTGTCACCATTTTTTTCTAAAATGTTTACCATATTTAGGATAGTTCTATTCAAAGTTTCATTATCAACCTTAGTTTTATATAAGTCTAATCTAAACCCCATTTTGTTTGAAACAATAGGATTTCCTGTTCTATCAAGAATATTTCCTCTTGCTGCTTTTAATACAGATTCCCTTGTTAATCTAGTATTTGATTGTTCTCTGTATTCTTGTCCATTAACAATTTGAAGGTTAAACAGCTGAATAAGTAATATAATGCCAACAATATATACAATCATGGAAAGCATATTATATTTAATTTTACTACTCTTTGTTTCTAAATCATCCAAATTTACACCTTCCTCTCCTATGAAAAATTTCTCCTAAAAATATCTTGTTAAAAATTTTCTCTTTTTAAATGTACTTTCAAAGAAAAATCCTAATCTTCTTATTAATGGATATAATATTATTGTTAGCAAAACATTAAACAAAATCTCAATTAATAATATTTTAGTAAAGCCAAGTAGCTGTAACGGTATAAGGTTTCTAGCAATATTATATATGTACACAACTATTTCAAATAAAGCCGTACTTCCTGCAACCATTAGTAAAAGCGTAATTTTGCTATCTTTAGAAAAGTTTTTATCAAAATATCCTCCTAGAAATCCTATTGTAGCATACATGATTGATGCCACTCCAATTTGTTTTCCTGTCAATATATCTAGATAAATTCCAAAAATGAAGCCAAAAGGTACTCCAATATTTCTTCCCATAAATAGTCCTATACACAACACTAAAACTACAAATAAATTTGGCTTTATTCCAGCAATATTAAACCAATTAAATAAATTTATTTGTAGAAAATATAATAAAAAAAATATTAAAATTATTTCTATGATGGAAATTGCCTTTTTCAGTTGTTTCACCCTCTTTATATCTTAATTCGTAATAACCAAAACTGTCTCCAATTTTGAAAAATCAACAGCAGTTTCAACAATTGCATATCTATTAGTTATATTTTTAGTATTTACAACTTTTTTTATAGTACCTATATGAATTCCCTTAGGATAAATCCCTCCAATTCCAGATGTTTCAACAGTATCTCCTTCTAATACATTAGCATCAGTTGGAATAAATGATGCTCTTATCTCGTTATTTGAATCAATTTCACCTCTCACAACAATACTGTCTCTCGTTGTACTAATTGTACTAGTTACTGTACTTGAGGTATCAATAATAGTTTGAACTTTAGCAGTATCATCTGTAACTGAAATAACATGTCCCACTAAACCCTTATCTGAAATAACAGTCATATTAACATCAATTCCATCTTTCTTTCCAGCATTTATAATAATTGTTTTACTATAATTACTAATGTCCTTCTGTATAATATCAGCTGGTCTGGTGCTATATTCACTATATTTATCAGTCAAATTTACATACTCTTTTAATGTTGCATTTTCTGCTTTAACTATCTCTAACTCTCTTAAAGATTGCTGTAATTCACTATTTTCCTTTTTCAAGCTCTCATTTTCTTGCCTAACTTCATCAACATCTATAAAAAATGATTCATTTTTAGCTATTTTATTTTTTAAATACACCATACCATTTTGTATAGAATTAACAAAACTTGTAAAAGGATTACCTATCTGAGATATTTTTTCAATTTTCATATTAGAAACAGCAACTAAAAATATCAAAATTAAACTAGTTATAATTATTCCAATTACAGTGCTTTTTTTATTTTTCTTCATTCAATTATGCCATTCCCTTCTTTACTTAAGAATTTATCTTTTCTTTCTAGAATTTAACAAAACACTCTTTAGTTTCTCTAATTCATCTAAAGTCTTACCCGCACCTTTGGCAACACAATCAAGAGGATTATCTGCAACAAGAACAGGCATACCTGTGGCAGTACTTAAAAGCTTGTCCAGATTTTTAATTAAAGCTCCTCCTCCTGCAAGCACTATTCCTTTTTCCATAATATCAGATGCTAATTCTGGCGGAGTTTTTTCTAAAGTATTCTTTACAATATCTACAATTTTTGATATTGATTCTTGCATTGCATCCTGCACTTGAGATGATGTTATAATAACAGTCCTTGGAAGACCTGTTGATAAATCTCTGCCCTTTACCTCTTTTGATAAATCAGACATTAACGGCATAGCACAACCAATTTCAATTTTAATATCCTCAGCAGTAGTATATCCAATTGCTAAATTCATTTCTCTCTTAACATAATTAACTATATCTTCATCTAATTCATCACCAGCAACTCTTATTGAATTACTAACTACAATGCCTCCTAATGAAATAACAGCAACCTCAGTAGTTCCACCACCTATATCCACTATTATATTTCCACTAGGCTCTGCCACATCCATATTAGCCCCAATTGCCGCGGCCATAGGCTCTTCTATCAAATATACTTCTTTCGCCCCTGCATATAACACAGATTCCTCAACAGCTCTTTCCTCAACCTCAGTTATTCCTGATGGAACACCAACTACAACTCTTGGTTTTCCAATACTGTACCTCTGACATACCTTTGATAGAATATTTTTAAGCATTAATTGAGTTCCAGCAAAATCAGCAATAACACCATCCTTCATTGGTCTTACCGCTCTAATTTCCTCTGGAGTTCTTCCGAAGCATTTCCTTTGCTTCATAACCTGTTGCCATGATAATTCCTGTTTTTCTACCCATTGCAACAACAGAAGGCTCTTTTAGTACTATTCCCTTTCCTTTAAGAGTAACTAAAAGATTAGCTGTACCCAAATCAATCCCAATATCTTTAGAATTAAGACTAAAAAATTTTTTTATTCTAGAATTTTTTCTCATATTTACCTTTCCACAATCCTTTCTATTGAGAAAATACTTGTATAACATCTGTCTCCTATAACAATATGGTCTAATAATTGTATTCCTAAAATATTTGCTGCAGAATATAATCTCTTCGTCATGTCTATATCAGCTTGACTTGGTGTTGAATCCCCGACTTGGATGATTATGCACTAAAATAATTTTTGGAATACCTGCCTTTATAGCCTCTTGCAGAATCTCTTTTGGTTCAACAATTGCTGAATTAACACCGCCTTTTGAAATATCTATAACCCTTATAACTATATTTTTAGCATTCAATAGTAACAATTTAACATACTCTACTTTTTCAAACCTTAGCTCATCCATTAAAAGTTCTGCAACATCAACTGAAGACTTTATTTTAATATTCTTTTTATTTACAGGTTGAGCCATTCTTCTAGCCAATTCGCACACAGCCTTTAACTGAATTGCCTTAACTTTACCTATTCCCTTTATTTTCTGGAATTCCTCTAATGATATTTCTTGAAGTGATTGTAAAGAACTATTACCATTTTTGTCATCTAAAAATGTTCCATCACTTTTTTTAGCTTGAGAAATTCTATTACTTTTTTCATCCACCATAGTTGTACAGCATTTATGTTCTAGTAAAGATAGCACCTTGTTAGCTAGTTCTACAGATGTATTTTCTTTTGTTCCACTTTTAATTATTATTGCCAAAAGTTCAGCATTTGATAACATTTTTTCACCATATAATTCCAATTTTTCATATGGTCTTTCCGTTTCTGGAAGTTGCTTAATTCTTATTGTCATAATTCTCCTTTCCCCCAGAAATATATTAGTTTTGTTTTTTATACAAATTAGACTTTTCTATAAATAAATATAGCTATTGCCATACCTATTATACTTGCTATGTTTATCTTTAAAATAAGTGAAAATGTCAATTTTATAATACTCAAGTCTAACTGTAATGGTTCTGACAAGCCGAAACTTTGTCCATATGCTAGCCACCATAAAGCATCAACCTTCGCAGCAAATTGACCTATTAATCCCCCTATTACTAAACCTGCCAATATGAACACTATTAGTATCCATATGTTTTTATCTCTTGTAGCCATAAGTTTTTTCCTCCTTTTTCCTTACGGAAATTAGTATTTCCTTACTGTTGGTATTATATATTGAAATGTTTATTTTTTCAATAGGTTTCCAATTTTTTCATAGGAAAAAATTTAACTGCAAATTTAAACCATCATACTTAATATTCCCAACACAAATCCTGCTATATTTCCTAATGCAGGTAACTTCCCCTTATAAAGAGTATTTGATTCAGGTAGCAATTCTCCTGAAACTATATACAACATAGCACCTGCTGCAAATGACAAACATAATGCAATAACAGCTTGTGAAATTCCGCCTACAATTGCGCCAAAAAATGCGCCAATTCCAGTTGTAACTCCAGAAAGTATCACATAAAAAATTACTTTTAACGGACTCATTCCACCATTTTTCATTGGCACTGCCATTGAAATCCCTTCTGGTATGTCATGTAGTGCAATTGCAATTGCCAAAGAATAACCCAAAGTAATAGAAGCCTCAAAACCTGAGCCAATTGCTAAACCTTCTGGAAAATTATGAATAGCCAGACCAATACTAACTATAATACCTGTTTTCAATAAATTACCTCTTTTATCATTTAGTGTCACATTATTGAACTTTTTTTCAACTATCATATCACAAAAAATCATAAGCACTATTCCAATTATGATACCACATAACACTGTTGCTATATTTGATATTTCAAGAGCTTCTGGTATTAGCTCAAAGCATACAATTGCAGTCATTAAGCCAGAAGCAACTGACAAAATAAAACTCAAAAATTTATTTGAATTTCTTTTAAATGTTATACCTAATATTCCCCCCAAAGTAGTCCCAAATGTTCCAAAAAATAAACCTAATAATGTAGTTTTTAATAAATGTTCCATAAACAAAAACTCCTTTAAAATAAACTTTACTATAAGTTTATTTTAAAGGAGTTTTTGTTATGATTTTTATTTTTCAAAATTTTTAACTAAAAAAATAATACTTTAATATTAAAATTACTATAATGACAACAATTACTATAGCTAAATTATTATATAACCATATCAATATTTTTCCAATAAATGGTATTTTCGCAATTAATACGCCTTCAATAGTTGAATTATCTACCAAGTCTATATCTGGAATATCATTATTATCACCTTTTGTTTGATACATTACCTTTTCATCAACTAACATCTCTTTTATTATTCTATGCACTACAACTGTAGAATTCCTTCTAAAACCAATAATATCACCAACATGCACATCATTTGTATCATTTAAAATTACAACATCACCAATATTTATTTTCGGTATCATACTTCCAGATATTATTACAAATGCTTTTTTACCAAATAAGGCGGGTGTTTTATTAGGGTTTTGTGCTGATTTAAAAATTAATATTCCATTAACAAAAATAACAAGAAAAATAACTATATATTCAATTATGCTTATAACCTTTTTAATCTTTTTATTTCTTTTGGTTTTTCCAGATTTTATATTATTTTCACCTTTGTTTCTCATAACAATTCCTCTTAATTTTCATTATTTACTTTTCCATTATCATTCTCAGTTTCAGTTCCATTTGAATCTTCAACATGTGTGTTTCTTACTATTTTTCTTACTAAAATAAAAATACATATAGCAATAAGTAATATATTAACGGTTCCTAAAGGGCTTTGAATAAATACTGCAACATTTCCAAAGCCTCCTATTACATTTACAACCTTACCCATAATTTCAACATTTTTTATGCTTTCATTTGAAATAGTATCATCATTTTCTATGTGTAAATTAACTTCACCATTTTCCCTATCAACACCTATAACCTTTTTTATCATCACATTGTTATTTCTTTTATAAATTATACTATCATTTTCCTTTATATCTTCCACTTTCATACTTTTAGCAATTACCAAATCACCCTGATTTGTATTAGCCTCTGTTGAGTCTGATGACATTATATAAAATCTATAAGATAGAATTCCTATTTTATTCTTATTCATTATAGAATTTACACATATTACCAAATATGTGAATAATAATATTAACAGTAAAACTATACAAATATTCCTAATTCTTTTGTTTTTCATCATTATTCCCTACATAATAATATAAATTGTTATATTACACTTTCCCTGTATATTATTTAGGTTTTTATTAAGGTTACACCTATAAACCCTATTTTAAATTTTCATACTCAAACCGACTTTTTGTCTTTCAGCATCAATTTTAATTACCTTAACCTTTACTACATCACCAACAGAAACTACATCTGATGGATTTTTTACAAATTTGTCACTTAATTCAGATATATGTACTAGACCATCATGCTTAACTCCAATATCTACAAAAGCCCCAAAATCAATTACATTTCTTACTGTTCCTGTTAAAATCATTCCCTCTTTTAAGTCCTCAAATTTTAATACATCACTACGTAAGACTGGTTTAGGCATTTCATCTCTTGGATCCCTTCCCGGTTTTGAAAGTTCATCTATAATATCCTTTAAGGTTAACTCTCCAACTTCCAAATCTTTTGCAGTCTTTTCCACATTTATTCCACTTAAGTGGATTTTTATTTCTTTTAATTTATCTTTATTCATCAAATCTGATTTATCATATCCAATTTGCTTTAATAATTTTTCTGCAACATCATAGCTTTCAGGATGAACCGCAGTTATCTCCAAAGGATTTTTTCCATCAAAAATACGGATAAAGCCTGCACATTGCTCAAAGGCTACTTTACCTAGTTTAGGAACCTTTAAAAGCTCCTTACGTTCCTTTAATTTACCATTTTCATCCCTATATTTTACTATATTGTTTGCAATCGTTTTATTAATTCCAGCTACATATGATAATAATGAAGGTGTTGCAGTATTAACATCTACACCAACCTTATTAACTGCATCTTCTACCACACCTGTTAAACTTTCAGTCAATCTTTTTTGGTTCACATCATGTTGATATTGTCCTACTCCTATTGCTTTTGGCTCAATTTTTACTAATTCTGCAAGTGGATCTTGAAGTCTTCTTGCAATTGAAATTGCCCCTCTTAAAGAAACATTTATATCTGGATATTCTTCAGTTGCAAGCTTAGATGCTGAATATACTGAAGCCCCCGCTTCACTTACTATTGCATAATATATTTCCCTATCTAATTCTGATATCATACCTGAAACAAAAGTTTCAGACTCTCTTGATGCAGTACCATTTCCAATAGCTATCATATTTACATTAAATTTATTTATTAATTTAACTAATTCCTTTTTTGCACCTTCTACATCATTTTGAGGTTCTGTTGGATATACAGTAGTAGTTGTAAGCAACTTTCCAGTTTCATCTATAACAGCAATTTTGCAACCTGTTCTATAAGCAGGGTCAAATCCCATAACGGTTAAACCCTTTAAAGGAGCACCTAACAATAGTTGTTTTGCATTTTGACCAAATACTTTTATCGCTTGTTCTTCTGCCTTTTCAGTCAAATCCGAACGAATTTCTCTTTCAACTGATGGTTCAATAAGTCTTTTAAAGCTATCTACAATTGTGTTATTCAATATTTCTTCATATTGATTTATATATTTGCTATTATTTGTCCCCTCTATATCATTTTCCTTTGAATTTTTTCTGTTATCCTTATTTCCTCTAATAACATCTCTTCGTATATATGCTATTATTTCCTCCTCTGGTTTCTCCATTTTAACCTTTAGAAAATTCTCTTTTTCTCCCCTATTTATCGCTAAAATTCTATGACTTGGAATTCTATTTACCTTTTCTGTAAAGTCATAATACATTTCATAACTTGACTTAACTTCTGGGTCACCTTTAGTAACAATTAAACCATCTCTATAGCATAATCTTTTTATTTCTTTCCTATATTTAGCATTATCAGATATATTTTCAGCAATAATATCCATAGCACCATTAATAGCATCTTCTACAGTTTCAACACCTTTTTCAGCATCTATAAATTCCTTCGCAATTTCATTAATATCACGAATATCTTCTTGTTCTATAATTACATCAGCCAAAGGCTCTAGTCCTCTTTCTTTAGCAACTGTTGCTCTAGTTCTTTTCTTCTGCTTATAAGGTCTATAAATATCCTCAACTTCAGCCAAAATTTTAGCATTTTCCAAAGCTACAATTATTTCATCAGTAAGTTTTCCCTGTTCTTCAATAGATTTCCTAACTTCTTCTTTTCTAGTTTCCAAATTACGCAAATAATTTAGTCTTTCTCCTAAATCACGTAATTGCTCATCACTTAAGCCCCCAGTGACCTCTTTTCTGTAACGTGCAATAAACGGAATGGTATTTCCCTCATCAATTAATTTAACTGTATTTTCAACCTGCGAAAACTTAACTCCTAATTCATCTGCAATAATTTGAATAATCTTCTCCATTTTCTTTCCTCCTAATTTGTGTTTCTTTCTTACAAATAATATCATTTTTACATGCAAAAAACAAGAGCTTCTAACATACTTTTCAATATGTTAAACTCTCTTGTTTTTTATTTAGAATTATTTTTAAATTCAATAATCGGTTAAATATTTTCAAAAAATTATCTTAAAATTTTTCTCTTAATAATTATTGCTCCGATTGAAACTATTGCTAATGCTAAAATTGCAACTCCTGTGTAAATTATAGGTTCACCTGTTCTAATTGCAAGAATTACTGGTGCATCATCTATATCATCTTCTCCAAAAGTTAAGTTATCAGGTGTAGAATCTATATCAGGTGTTCCCCAATCATTGTAATCTTCACTAATTTCAGCAATATTTGTTTTTAGTCCTAAATTATCAGCTCCATTAATCCATGTTAGAATTACTGTAACATCTGCATATTCTCCCGGTTGTAATAATGTATTTTCTAATGCTCTTGTTACTATTTTACCATTTTCTTCAGTCCATTGTGGATTATCTGAAGGATCAAAAGCTAACCCTGCTGGAATATAGTCTGAAATTTCTTTAGCATAACCTTCAATCTCACCTTCGTTAGTTATACGTATAGAATATTCGAATTTTACTTCTACATTATCAATACTTGTGTTTTTCAAATCAACTTTTACTACTTCTTCTGGATCATCATATGGTGTATGATTTGTTTCTGTAATAGTTTCATTACCATTTTCATATACAATAGCCTTTGTTACCCATTTTCTTAAAGATAAATCAAAATATCTAACTTTTATTTTTTCTATATCTTGATCATCTTCACCATCAATCCATTCATTAGGTGTAGAATCTCTATCTGTTACTGGTTTTCCCTCTGAATCAGTATCCTCAGTAATTTGCGCATAGTTAGTTAATATTCTATCAGATGTAGTTGGTTCTGTTACTTTAAAGGAAACTTTTACATCTTTATAGTCTAATTCTTTCATTGTTTCAGGGTCAAATCCCTTTAATAAATTATCTGTTCCATTTTCCTTTGATAAGTAATCTGTAACAATTAAATCCGCTTCTTTTACATCATCTGTAATAATGTAAGATTTTCCATTATATGCAAGTATAGATTCTGGAGTACCAACTTCATTTGATGTCATTTCCTTATATGCTACCCATTTATATTTTGCATTAGTATTTAATGGTTTACCTTCTTTATCATATTCAGCAGGTACAAATTCTAATCCCTCTGGAATATCATCCATAATTTCTGATGCATAACCATCCCTTGCACCTTCATTGTAAACACGAATTGTATATGTAACTATATCAGTTGTATTTACATCTACTGGATCTTTAGGATGAACATATGTTGCTGTTTGTGACTCTCCACTAGCTAATTTAGATACGTCAACTTGTGGTTCTCTACTTTCTGTTAATTCTTCTCCATTAACCTCTGTTATAAATTTACGTAATGATAAGTCGAATTCTTTCTTAGTATCAGGTATAACTATTGTAATTATTGTTCTATTATCATTTACATAGAAATCAACATCTTTTTGATCAATTTCAACATTGTCTTCATCTATTACAAATACACCATCTAGTAATTGTGTTCCTATTTTTACTACTATATCACTTCCATATAAAACATAATCTTTTGGTGCTTTTGTTTCTTTTATTGTATATTTATCAACTTGTTCATCACTATAAATTTGAACATTTTTAATAAGTGTTACTTCACCATTCTTACCTGTTGGACCAACTTCCATTGTTTTTTCTAGTCCTGAACCTTTTATTGAGAAATATGCTCCTTCTAACGCTAATTCTCTATCAGCCTCATCAACCTTTTTAATTACTACAGTATATTCACCTTTTAATAATTCAAGTGTTTCAAAATCATCATCATCTTGTACACCCGGATAATAATTATCAACAGTAATTTCATTACCATTTTCATCTTTATATGTATATTCCTTAGCATCCTCATACCATGTGTCAAGATTTAAATCATCTTTAATAGTGTCTTCTGCAGAGTCTATATCAGTTTCTCCTACTTTTTTTGCTTCTTTCCATACAGTATTTCCATCTGCATCTTTTTCACTATATCCATAGTTTGTTATTTCTCCACGATTTGTAATATATGTTTTCTCTGTATCTTCAACTTTACAAATTAATTTTACTTCTTGATAATAATCACTAGTTACTTTAAAATCCTTCTTATCATAGAAATCTCTTAAAGTCTTAATTGTTGTATTTCCACTATAATCTATAACAACAACCTTACTTCCTGCTTCAGTTTTTGTTGTATATTCTTTTGAATTACTATCAGATAATCTTACAAAAGATAAGCCATCTGGCAAATAATCTGTTATTTGTTTTGCAAATCCTAAAATTTCACCTTCATTATATACTCTAATTGTGTACTCAACTTCATCTCCAACTTTTACACCTATACTATTTTTTGTATGATAATATGCAGCTGTACCAGTTTGTTTTAATATTTTTATAGATTCCTCATTTATAATAGGTTCTCTACTTGGTTCCACCTTTTTATCATTTATAGCAGAAATATATTTACGTAATGCTAAGTCAAATTTCATTTTAGTATTAGGTACATAAACTTTTATTGTTGTTCCCTCAAGTTTTACCTTTACTTTATCTTTTAGTTTTGTATCATCTTCTGCATCATCATTATCTGGTTCAATATATAATTTAACTCCATCATCAGTTAAAGTTAATTTATCATTAACTTTTGTCATTTGCACAGTTACTTTTACAGTCTTACCAAATAAAACATAATTTTCTGGTGCCTCTGTTTCTTTAATAACATATGTTCCAACTGTATTTTCATCTTCTACTTTTACATTTGAAGCTACTTGAATTTTTCCACCATTAGTTATTGCTTCTTTTCCATTGACTTCAAATTTAGCTGGTGTATTAATAATTTCATCTTTTTCATTTACTTTATATAATTCTAGATTATATGTAGCAGGTTGAAGATCATTAGGTACATATATTGTTATAGTAGTCTTGTCGTCTGATATTTGGAATTTAGCATCTTTCATTTCTTCTGTACCTTCAAAAGTTGTATTTTGAGTATCTATTAAATATTTTTTTCCATCTAATTTGAACTTAACTGATAATGTGGCTTCCCCTTTTATTGGTAAAAAGCCTTCTGGTGCTTTTGTTTCCACTATTTTATATACTTCATTTTGATTTTCATCTACTATTGTTTTTCCTTCAGCTATATTTAATACACCTTTAGTTGTATTTTGTTCTTTATCATTTATTTTAAAAGTTGCTTCTGATGATGTAATTAATGTTGTTCCATCATTTTTTACCTTCTTTAATACTACATTAAATGTTCCTTCTTTTTCATCATTTTGTATACATACAGTCACTGTAGCATTTTCCTCTGAAACCTCTAAGCTTGCTCCATCTATTCCTTCTAGAGTAGTATTATCTTTATCTATAGCATATGTATTTCCTCTATGTTTAAATTTAACTGTTAATTTTGCTGTTCCAATAGAACCAATAAAACCCTCTGGTGCTTTTGTTTCTACTATTTCATAAGTATCAACTTGTTCAGCATTAGCAATTGATTTACCTTGAGCTACATTTAATACACCTTTTGATGTTGTTTGTTCTTTACCATTAATTGTAAAAACTGCTTCTGATGATGTAATTACTGTTGTACCATCTGATTTTACTTTTTTCAATATTACATTATATTGACTAGGTACATTAATTGTTTTTGAATCTGTTAAACTTGTTGCACTAACAGACTTATTTACAGTTAAAAGATTTTGTTTATTTCCACCATCAAGTACATGAGCTTGTGTATTTATTGTAGATAAAACATAATCTATTTTGAACTCAACTTTTTGAGCACCTTTATAATTTGCTAAATTAATATAGAAACTTCCATCATTATTTTTTTCGAACACTCCTGTTCCTACTGTTTCAGTAGAACCATCTGATTTAGTTATTGTAGCACTTGCAGGATATGCACCACTTGTAACATCTCCGAAATTATAAGATGTTAGTCTTATACCATTTGATTCTAAATAATAAGGACCCACTTTATAATTTGTTGTATCTACTTTGGCCTCATCCTTCTTTAAAACAACACAATTTGATACTGTAGATGCTTGCTCTGCACCACCTTGCATATCAGCAGCTGCTCCAAATGCATATACAGCATATTTTAAAGTTAATTGTTCATCTGATGTTAATGTTGTTCCCTCTAAGAATTGATTTACATTATCTGTGTAAGCACTTACGAATGATGTACTTATATTTTTTGTATATTTCCATAATACAACTTGTTCCATAAATTCTAGTGCATTTTCCTTTGTTGAATTATTAAGCGATTTATTTCTTAAATTATAAATTTTTTGTGGTGTAATACTTGATGTATCTAAACCTTTTTCAGCAACTTTAGCCTTTATTTTATCAGATGTTAATAAATTGGCCAAATTAAGAGCAGATATATTTTTAGCATCTTCATTAGATAATCCGTTTTCTCCTGTTATATTTGTTGTATACATATTATTTATTACCCATCTTGCACGATTATAGTCTTCGAAATAGTCTCTCGCACCACTTATTTCTATTGGGTTACTATATGTTTTTGATGATAAGCTTGCTCCCTCTTCAATACAAAACAACACATCATAACCTGTTGCATTTCCTGATTTTCTTATTACATAGAATTTTTTTCCATTAGCAGTAACTCCTGATTTATTAGCTACTACAGTTACTTGATTGCTTAAATCTGCTGCTTTGTTTTTAGGTATTAATATAATACCTACTAATACAGTTGCGATTACTAGAGCAACAATTGCAACTCTAAATTTCACACTTTTCAATAATAATGACATTTTTAATTTAAACATTATTTTACATCCTCCTAATTTTTTAAAATTTGGTATTATCTTTAATTTTATTAAAAACAAATTAAAAACATACATATGAAATTGTATGTTTCTCTCTGTTCTATTTTTCTTTAGTGTTTGCTTATTTAATAACAAGCTACTTTTTATTGTAACACAATGTTTACCAAAAATCAATATTTTTTCCTTTTTTTTGCATTTTTACCCTTTTTTGTTACAATTTATATACCTTTCCCTCAAAAAAAACATTTCTTACGTTAAAATGTTTTATGATTTAACGTAAGAAATATCATTATATAATCTTATAATTAACTAAATTTTAATAATTCTCAGCCTTAACCTCAAAGTATGCTTTTGGATGTGCACATACAGGGCAAACTTCTGGAGCTTGTTTTCCAATTACAATATGGCCACAATTTCTACATTTCCAAATAGTGTCTCCATCTTTACTAAACACTAAGCCATTTTCAACATTTTCTAATAATTTTTTATATCTTTCTTCATGCTCTTTTTCAATTTTTGCTACAGCTGAGAATAGAAATGCAATATGATCGAAGCCTTCTTCTTTAGCTTCTTGAGCCATTCTATCATACATATCTGTCCACTCGTAATTCTCTCCATTAGCTGCATCCTTTAAATTTTCCTCTGTTGAAGGAACTTCACCATCATGTAATAATTTAAACCACATTTTTGCATGTTCCTTTTCATTATCTGCAGTTTCTAAAAATATTGCAGCTAGTTGCTCATACCCATCTTTTTTAGCTTTGCTTGCATAATATGTATATTTATTTCTAGCCATTGACTCTCCTGCAAATGCATCCATTAAATTTTTTTCTGTTTTTGTACCTTTTAATTCTGGCATAATTATAACCTCCTAAAAAATATTTTCTTCATTATATCACAAATAATTGTGATTTCAAGAGTTTTTTAGAAATGTACATAAACAGCAGTTTGAAGAATATTTTATATAAGTATAGATATTCAATAATAAAAAATTGAATTCTATAGAGAGTACAGTAAAGTTTACACAGACTTTACCATACTCTCTGTTTTAGTTATTCATTATCAATTCCATATGTTACTTTGAACTGACTTAGTGGTATTTCTACCCATTTTTCTTCTTGTGTTTCATTATTTATTGATTCTAGTTTTTCTACTTTTTCTTC
>CANQKT010000018.1 GCA_947624525.1 uncultured Clostridia bacterium
ACATAGTTTTATGTTTACTATATTACTTCTTTAAAACTTAAGTATAAAAAATTTACACACCGGACTTGACAAGATCTTCCTTTCCGTCATTGTATATGTCCGCCAGCGGTCAGACACAAGGCCTGACTACGCTTTTTTAGGCTTCTTTATTTTATTCTGGCATAACTTTCCATGTATTTCCTTCTTTTTGTAGGATATCAGATGGTAGACAAACTGCAGGGAGCACCCCGAAACCCGTACTGCCAAAGTAGTGAGGGTTCACATTGCCGTCGTAATCCACACCCAGCACACGGTCAGAGAGATCGGCAGAAGGCGAAGCCAACCAGTATCCATAACATCCTTTACAAATTTGTGTGTGTGGAAAATATAGGGTATCATGATATTCTGGGTCTGAACTTACTTTGCATGAATAACAATTTGATAAATTATTACTTGTTCCTATACAATATCCTTCACATTTAGTTCCATCCACATCACATGATGTATATAAGTGTGTTCTACTATTTGGATTATCATTCCAACTATCTACCCACGTTTCTATGTCTACTGTTCCTGTTACTGTTATATCTTCATTACTTTGTAAGCCCTCTGGTAGCAATTTTTTCCAATCTTCTGTATCTTCTAATTTTTTTATAAATTCTTCTCTTGAAGTTGAGTTTGAATTTATACCATAAGTCCTACTTCCTGCTGTTAAACCTGCACTCGTTACTGCTTCATTAGTATTTGGCAAATAATCTGCTAATATTGCATACACTTTTCCTTCTTCCTCATCCTCATAGAATATTCTCCAATCATCTGCTGTTGACTTTGTTCCTACTAGGTCTTTTCCTAAGTCTAAGTATTCCCCTTGCACTATTGTTGGCTTTAATACTTCTGTTCCTGTTGCTGTTATTTGCATTGTCATTTCTTTTCCTGCATCTTGTGTATCTTTTGTATCATTTTCAGTTGTATTTCCGTTTTCTCCTTCAGTTTCATATGGCCAGTCCCAGTATATTGTTTCTGTTCTTTTCATTTCTCTATCAAATGACATAAATCCTGTTACTGTCATTTTATTATCCTTGTCTACTTCTAATTCTTTTAATTTTTGTTCATCTAAGTAAAATTTTAAATTTGTTGGTTTATTTTGTAATGCTATTTTTAATTCATATTCCAAAAATGTTTCTGTTCCTGTTGCATCTATTATCATATCAAATTTTCCTGATGTCCCTGGAGCTAATTTTCCAGTTGCTACCGTATTATTTCCATCTGTTCTTGTTATTGGAAATTTTATTTCATCTGTTGACTCTTCATCTCCATCCTTCAACTCAAAATGCCATTTTGCAACCTGTGCAGTTGCTTCCCCTGCTTTTGAACTTGTGTATTTTGCCCAGGCATATAGTCCTATGCTTGAGGCGATTATTGTTATTATTAGACATATTACTATTAGTAGTCTTAGCCCTGTGTTCTTCTGTTTTTCTTGCTTTACTTCCATTTATTTTTTCTCCTTTGCTTTATTTAGGTTTTGATTGTATTTTTTATAATGTCCTCATAATTATGAATACAATATGTAGAAGGCAACCTATAAACCTTCATGCTTTTCTCAAACTTTTATATCTTTATAATTTATTCTACATTTTATAACCATTTTTCAATATATTCCAAGTTTGAGCTTCTTTTTTTTATACATTTATAAACACGAAAAATAGAGTAGATTTTTTTAGGATTTTTCCTCTAAACTTTTACCTACTCTCTTTTATTATATTCTTTTTTCTTTATAGAAGTGTTTATAGCAAAATAGTACTTTTCACCATTACATAAAAATACATCATATGATTGTTCTAACAAATTCCATGTTGAATAAAGCGTAAATATATAGTCGAGTAAACAAGTTCCATGGCAAATAAAGAGATACTCTCTCTCTCTCTCTCTCTCTCTCTACAGTTGCAAGGGTTTCCGGCATTTGTTTATTGTTTTTTTCTTTTCTACTATCATACTATATACACCCCTTCATCCTTTGTACATCTACATTCATTTTTACCAAATACATTATATTCTCTATTTTCACATTATCCTTCATAAATGTATAACATTCTACATTTTCATTCTACCAAACACCTTTACTCATGTCAATATTTTCATTCATAATTTTTCCTTGTAAATTTTACCAATTACAATTCAGGTGCTTAAATTATGAAGAATTTAATCACTTAAATTGTAACAACAAAAAAAGTCACTATTTAATGCTTTTCACATAAAAATTCTTGTAGAGTCGTCAAAAGCATTAAATAGCTCATTCATTTTATTATATTAATTATTCCCAAACAAATCTAATCGATTTTATCCACATAAACCTCATCATTTACAACCACAATAGTATATTTTTTTAGGTCAGCAATACTTTGCATTTCATCAGTTTGTGCATATCTTAGTACTTGCTCCTTTGCTTCTGATTTCTTTTTTTCAAGTAAACTTTCTTCATCCTTCTTCAAATACTTGAACTCTATCATTACTGACTTATAACCTTTTTCTTTGTCTACTGGTGTCACAAGTAAATCTATATAATTTCTATTTACTTCTAGCTCTGATTTCACTGAATAATCTTTTATATTCATTAGTATACAATAAAATACCAATTTTACATACTTTTCATTAAATTTTATATAATCTCTATTCGATAAGTTATTTAAGTATTTTTTTACTACTTCTACTACTAAATCTATTTTCCCTTCACTTGATATTTCTTTCCATATTTGTGGATATTTTATTTCACTTTCTACATTCAACTCTTTTGCTATAGTATTTAAAAAATATTGCGAATATAGCTCTTTCATTACTTTATTTGGTATTCCTACAGTTGCATAACCTCCATTATTATCTATTATTGTCAAATATCCTAAATAAAATAGCATTGATACGAATTCTTCTTCACCGAATTCCACTTCTGGATTGAATTTTTCTACTATATCTGTTATTATTCCCTCTCCTGATATTGCTTTTTCTAATATTTGTAGTCTATTTTCTCCTTTGCATAACTCCAGCATTCTACTTAGTTTGCTGTAGTCACTTGCTATGTTTACATCTATTAAGTTTCGTGGTAATTTTCCACTATCTTTATATTCATTCAAAAAATATAGGCACATATTCGAATTATACATTTTTTCTTCTGCATCTATACTAAATCTATATCCATCGTAATTTTCTTTCATTATTGGTAATAATTTTTTTTGGCTTTCCTTATCTATTTCTTGATTATCCATTAATGTTATTATTTCTTCTCTTGTAAAGCCTAACATTTCATTGAATTTTGCATTTTTTGTTTTATCTGAACCTATATTAAAACCAGATGTTAAGCTATCTAATGTTATTGGAGCTACTCCTGTTATAAATATTCTATCTACTACACTTTCTGTTCCTTTTTTTAATATTTCATACCATTTTCTTACTTTTCCATTTCTTGATACTAATTCTTTAAATTTGTTTGTATTAAACCCTAATAATTCATTTGCAAAGTGGTCATATTCGTCTATTATTACATATATTTTTTCTCCTGCTTTTTGAACCTTAAAAGACTCAAATAAACTATTTAGCATAGCTTCTGCCGTTTGCTCTAAATTTACAAAAAAATCTAATTTATAATATTGAACAAAACCTTGTATTGCAATTTGCACATTATCTTTAAATCCGTTTATTGCATTTTCTGCTGTTGATGTATCTATTCCTGAAAAATTGAATCTTAATATATGATATGTATTCCTTAAATTTGTTGGATTTTTTCCTATATATGTATCTTTAAACAAATTTTCAAATTTTTCTTTTGCATTTATATCATAGTAATATTCTAATGTACTTGTAAATAAGGTTTTTCCAAACTTTCGTGGTCGCAAGATCATTATTGACTGTTCAGGCAAATTTTCTATTTTTTCTATATATTCTGTTTTATCTATATAATAATATCCATTTTCAACTAATTTTTCATAATTACTAATTCCATATGGTAACTTTTTCATTTGCTCATACCTCTCTTTCTTGTATAATGTATGTGAAATTTACAACAAAATCTTATATTTTTTTTGATAACTTTTTCTATATTCTACTATTGTATAGCTAAAAAGTCAATACTGTCAATGGGGACGGAGATTTTTGTCAATGTCAATGGGGACGGATGTCAATGGGGACGGAGATTTTTGACACGCCTTTTTACTTATTGTGTCAAAAATCTCCGTCCCCATTGACACCATTGACAGAACTAGTGTCAAATTACCTCTTAAAAATGGAATTTACTTTTAAATTTAAAGCCAAAAAAATAAAATAATATTATTATATTTTTAGCACCAGGTTAAATTTTATATAATAGTTTCTGTAAAAATTCGACAACTAATGCTATAAATTTTTCAAAGGAGTTGATAATAATGGCTTTGGATTTCGCAGTAATTGGACACAGATTAAAAAGAGCAAGACTTGATAAAAAAATGACGCAAGAAAATTTAGCAGAACAACTAGAAGTTTCGGTAGCATTCCTAAGTAGAATCGAACGCGGATTATCACATATAAATTTAAAAAGATTGAGTCAAATTTGTAATATTTTAGGAGTATCTGAAGGTTATATTTTAAATGGCACGGCAAGCACTTCAGAACACTATCTAATTTCTGAATTTAATGAAATTTTAAGAAATTGTCCTGCGGACAAACAAAAATTAATTTACAAAATTGCAAAAACAATAATAGAAGATGCTTAAAAAAATCTTATAAAATTTATTATTTTGTACATAATAAGTTTTATAAGATTTTTTATGGTTGAAATACATTTTGAATTATAGTATAATCAGCTACGGAAAATTAAAAAATATAAATTTTAGGAGGCTACTATTATGGATTTTAAACAATGGGACGGATTTATAAATCGTGTGGACTGGACAGATGAAATAAATGTAAGAGATTTTATTCAAGCAAATTACACACCATATACAGGTGATTCTGCTTTTTTAACTGGAGCTACTGAAAACACAAAAAAATTATGGAATGAAATACTAGATTTGTACAAACAGGAAAATGAAAAAGGAGGCGTATTAGACGCTGATGTATCTACCCCTTCGTCTGTTGATGCTTTTGAAGCAGGTTATATAGATAAAGATTTGGAACAAATTGTTGGGCTTCAAACAGACAAACCATTAAAACGTGCTATTATGCCTAATGGAGGTATTCGTATAGTTGAAAAATCTTGTGAAGCATATGGTTATACAGTAGATGAAAAAGTTGCTGAAATTTATACAAAATATAGAAAAACGCATAATGATGGTGTTTTTGATGTATATACTCCAGATATTCGTGCTGCAAGAAGCTCTCATCTATTAACAGGTTTACCTGATGGCTATGGTCGTGGAAGAATTATTGGTGATTACAGGCGTGTTGCTCTTTATGGTGTTGATTATTTAATAAATGAAAAGAAAAATGATTTATTAAATATGAATCCTGATGAATTTACTGCTGAAACAATTAGAAATAGAGAAGAGATTTCAGAACAAATTAAGGCTTTAAATGATTTAAAATCAATGGCTAAAAAATATGGATTTGATATTTCAGTTCCTGCTTCAAATGCAAAAGAAGCAATTCAATGGTTATATTTTGGTTATTTAGGAGCTGTAAAAGATCAAAATGGTGCTGCTATGAGTTTAGGAAGAACATCTACATTCTTGGATATTTATATTGAAAGAGATTTGAAAAATGGTACTTTAACAGAAGAACAAGCTCAAGAATTAATGGATCACTTCATAATGAAGCTACGTCTAGTTCGTTTCTTACGTACTCCTGAATACAATGAATTATTTAGTGGAGATCCTGTTTGGGTTACTGAGAGTATTGGTGGTATGGGAATTGATGGAAGAACTTTAGTAACAAAGAATTCTTACAGAATTCTACATTCTTTGGTTAATTTGGGACCTGCTCCAGAACCTAATTTAACAGTTTTGTGGTCTAAAAATTTACCAGAAAATTTCAAAAGATTTTGTGCAGAAATTTCAATTAAAACATCAGCTATTCAATATGAAAATGACGACCTAATGAGAATTACTTTAGGTGATGATTATGGAATCGCATGTTGTGTATCTCCTATGAAGATTGGAAAGCAAATGCAGTTCTTTGGTGCAAGAGCGAACTTAGCAAAAACACTATTATATGCCATAAATGGTGGTAAAGATGAAAATAGCGGAAAACAAATTGCTCCAAAGTTTGAACCTATTACTTCTGAATATTTAGACTATGATGAAGTTATGGAAAAATTTGATAATATGATGGATTATGTTGCAAAAATTTATATAAAATCACTAAATATTATTCATTACATGCATGATAAATATTCTTATGAAGCATTGGAATTTGCCCTACATGATAATGATATATATAGAACAATGGCATGTGGAATTGCTGGTTTATCAGTTGTTGCTGATTCTTTATCTGCAATAAAATATGCTAAAGTTAAGGTTATAAGAAATGATTCAGGATTAGTTGTTGATTATGAAGTTGAAGGGGATTTTCCTAGGTACGGAAATGATGATGATAGAGTTGATAGTATAGCTGTAAATCTTGTTAAGGCATTTATGAGAAAATTGGAGAGACATCAAACTTATAGAAATTCTAAGCCTACACTTTCTGTTTTGACCATTACTTCAAATGTGGTATACGGAAAAGCAACGGGTAATACTCCTGATGGTAGACGTGCTGGAGAGCCTTTTGGTCCTGGTTCAAATCCATTACATGGAAGAGATATAAATGGTGCATTGGCTGTAATGAATACTATTGCTAAATTGCCTTTTGAATATGCTTCTGATGGTATTTCATATACGTTTGCTATAACACCGCAAACATTGGGAAAAGAAGAAAATGTCCAAATAGATAATTTAAAGAATTTGTTAGATGGATATTTCATGCAAACAGGACATCATATAAATGTAAATGTGTTTAATAGACAATTATTAGAAGATGCAATGGAACATCCAGAAAATTATCCACAATTGACTATAAGGGTTTCTGGATATGCTGTTAATTTTGTGAAATTAACAAGAGAACAACAATTGGATGTTATTCATAGGACTATTCATGAGAGGATTTAATTTTCGAATTTGACTACTCTACCAAAATATGTAATGTAAATTCTAACTTGTTAATTATATAGAAATATTGAAATTGAAAGGAAATTATTAGTTATGGAAAATGTTGTTGGGAGAATACATTCATTTGAGACTTTAGGTGCTGTTGATGGTCCTGGTATTAGATTTATATTATTTATGCAAGGGTGCCACTTAAGATGTAAGTATTGCCACAATAGAGATACTTGGGATATGAAATGTGGTAAAGAATATTCTGTTGATGAAATTTATGATAAAATTATGCGCTATAGAAATTATTTTATTGCATCAAATGGTGGCGTCACTGCTAGTGGTGGCGAACCTCTTTTACAAGTGGATTTCTTAATAGAGTTATTTACGAGGCTCAAAAATGTTGGTATATCAACAGCTTTAGATACATCTGGTATGGTTGATATAACTGATAAAATAAAACAAGTGATAGACTTAACAGATTTATTTTTAGTTGATATAAAATCAATAAATGATGAAATTTGTCAGGATTTAGTCGGTCATTCAAATAAAAAAGAATTAAAATTTATAGAGTACTTAGATTCTATTGGTAAAGAAATTTGGATTAGACAAGTTATTATCCCATGTATTACTGATAAAGAGGAGGATTTACACAAACTACGCGATTTTATAAGTTCGATTAATCATATTACAAGAGTTGATTTACTTCCATATCATGATTTAGGAAAATATAAATGGCTTGAACTTAAAGAAAAATATCCTTTAGAAGATATAAGAACCGCTACTGATAATGATATTGAATTTGCAAAGAAAATATTAGAAAATTAAAGAAATCATTTGTGTTCGCTTGATATTTATTAAATTATAAGGATTAAAAATAACAACACATTCTGCTTTACCCTGTAGAAATGTGTTGCTATTAGTATTATAGTGGTAACCACATTATCTGCGGTTCTCATTTTCTATCTTTATTATACACACTTTATTTCCAAATGTCAAACAAATTATCTTAAAATACTTTTTATATTTTCCAAATTTTCGATAACCGCTTGATATCCATACTCATAACACTTATCTAATTTTTTAATATCTAATAATCCCACCTTATCAGTATAAACATCTAAAATATAATCACTAGTATTTAAACTATTTTCTGAAATCTTATTTCCCATTATATCCACAGATTTCATAATAATATCCATGATGTTACTATTTTGATCAACACTATCTGCATGAAACTTAACTGCAATTACAACATCTGCTCCCAAATTTCTAACATCTTCTACTGGAATATTATTTAAAGCTCCACCATCCATAAAGGCATAATTCCTATGCATGCATGGACTAAAATAGGCTGGGAAACTGCTACTTGCTCTAACTGCCTTACCAATACTCATGTCATCAATATATTCTTTTTCTTTAATCTTATTTCCTGACTTGCAATTTGTAATTATAAATTCCTTTCCGCTAATCATATCAACAGTTGGTATTACTATAGGCGTTTTTATTTCATTTATATTATAAATATTTCTTTGCTTTGCTACTTTATTAAGCAATTCTTCCATTTTTTCTCCATTATTTAATCCAGAAATTACAGGCATTCTTTTGAATATACAACTATTAATTCCACTTATTATTGGAATTGCATTGGTTTTTGCTATAGTTTTAGCATATCTTTTAAACAAAATAAAAATGTGATAAGGCGAATACCCTATAGCATACATGCTTGCTATTAAACTTCCACAACTAGTACCTCCTATTACATCAGGCTTTATTCCGTTTTCTTCTAATGCTTGTAATACACCTGCATGTGCAATCCCACGGATACCTCCACCTGAAAAAGCAATTCCTAACTTCATAAAGGCCTCCAGATCTTTGAGAAATTTGGGGACATTCCTTAAATTTCTCATTTTTTTTATTTTTTTCAGTCAATTAAACTGTACTTATAGAAATTATTTACTTTTCTGCTTTTTTTATACTAGCTTTAATGGAAAATTTTAGAAGAAACTAGAGAAATTTTTGGGAGGTTTTTGGGAATTACATTGAAATTCTACTTGCATTAAAATTGCATTAAATTATTATTTTTTAAAATAAAATAAAATAAGCTATAACACCATTTATTTAAGTAGTTACAGCTTATTTTTATGTATTTATTAATCTTGAGTATATGGTAACATAGCAATTTGTCTACATCTCTTAACTGCTACAGTTATATCTCTTTGATGTTTAGCACATGCACCAGTTGCTCTTCTTGGTAATATTTTACCTCTTTCATTAATAAATTTCTTTAATTGGTCTGGATTCTTATAATCTAGAACTAAATTTTTATCTTTACATAATGGACAAACTTTCTTTCTTTTCTTAAATTTAGGATTGAAATCGTCATCATTATTTCTATTATTTCTTTTATTATTTTTCTTATCTGCCATTGTTTTCTCCCCCCTATCTCAAAAAATATCATTAATTATTAAAATGGTAGGTCATCTCCTGAAGATATTTCAAAATCAGAACCAGTACTTGTAGATGGCATTGTTCCGAAGGTAGCATCAAAGTTTCCACCCATATCTCCATCTCTTTTACTATCTGCGAAATATGCTTCTTCTGCAACAACTTCTGTTACATAATGTTTTTGACCTTGTTCATCATCCCAGGTTCTTGTTTGCATTCTTCCAATAACGCCAACTTGTTGACCTTTCTTAAAATACTTACTACAAAATTCTCCAGTTTTACTCCATGCTACTATATTTATAAAATCTGCTTGTCTTTCTTCACCCGGACGTACAAATCTTCTGTTTACAGCTAGAGAAAAAGATGCAACTAATGTATTGTTAGTTTGTGTATATCTTACTTCTGGATCTCTTGTTAATCTTCCCATTAATATTACTTTATTCATAATTTCACCATTCCTTTCAAAAAAGGCCCCATTTTGTATTTATTAGTTTTGTTTTACAGTCATGAATTTAATAATTTCATCTGTAATTCTGTAATTTCTTTCAAGCTCTGCAATTAGATCTGTGTTAGCTTCAAAATAGAATACTGTATAAAATCCTTCTTTGAATTTTTTTACATCATAAGCTAACTTTCTTTTTCCTAATTCATCTACTTTTTCTACTTTACCATCAGTATTAATCAAATCTGTGAATCTTGAAATTAATGATTTCATTCCTTCTTCATCAACATTTGGATTAATAATGATTATACTCTCGTATTTACTCATTATATTCACCTCCTTATGGATAATAAAACCTGCATTTTTATTTCATGCAAGTAAGGAAAAAATAGCAAACACTATTTTTCAATATTGCTATTCTATCATATTTTTTTTTATTTATCAAGAGATTTTGATGATTTGTATGAGTTTTTTTTGTTGGGGTTTCCTTTAGATTTCAACATTTTTAGCACTAATATATTAATTTGATTCGAATT
>CANQKT010000019.1 GCA_947624525.1 uncultured Clostridia bacterium
AAAAAATATGAGACTACAAATTAATGTAGTCCCATAGATTCTTTTTTCAGTGTCCACTAAACAGGGTTCACTTCATTCTAGAACTCCCTCTTTTTTATACTTTATTTTTTATAGAATTGATTGTTAATTAGTATAATTTATGATTTATACTTATTCATTTGGGTTAAGTTGTGTAGCTTTTACTTTAAAATCTACTTTTACAGTACCAGCTTTCATACCATCTAAAGTATCTTGATCATCATAGTCTGGTATTCCATTTGCACTACCAGTTAGCGTATTTTGTGTTTCATCTACTCCTTTGCTATCTCCTTGTTCACTTGATGGATCTGGATTCTCATATGGCCACTCCCAATAAATTGTTTTTGTTACTGCTTGTTTATCTGTAATTTCTCCAGAAAGGTATTCCTTGACGCTTGCAGTTTGACTTGAACATTCTTCACCGATTTCAATTTCACAATCTTTTCTTTGTTGAAGCTCAACCTCTGCACCTGTTGTGTCTTTTATATAAAAATGCAAATGTTTTGGTACATTACCACCTTCTGCAGTAAGTTTATCAAGGGTAATCTCATATTTAAAGTCTACTTCTGTTGTTTTAGGGTCAACTTTTACCACAAAATTACCAGATGATCCAGGAGCTAATCTTTTAGCAATAACATGTGTATACGTCTCAGTAAAATCATTACCAGTAAATTCAACACCAACATCCCACTTAGCAACCTGCACAGTAGCACTACCAGTCTCCTGACTAGTATACTTTGCCCACGCATAAGTAGCCAAAATCAAAGAAGCAATAGTCACAATCAACAATAAAATAACCAACAATACAGTCCCAACAGACTTTTTCTGTTTCTGATTTTCCATTCTAATTCACCTCCTTCATCTGTAGAAATATTTATAATATTAAAATATTTTACATATTTTAAGTATTATCAAAATTATGCAAACACCCCACAAACCCACATTTTTCGTTGTCACTTATCACAAAAGAATTATTTTGTATATGCAGTAAAAAAACAGTCTGCTGTAAGATTTTCACCTTACGCAGACCGTGTATCTCTCTTTTAATACAAAACAATATGTACTTAAACAGTACACAATTCAAGTTCACCTAAATACGTTACAATGCAGTCCAATATCTCATTAATATTCTTATCTGTCCAATTGTAATTATTGGAAAGATTATGAATAAACATATCTTCATTTAAAACCATGCTTATAATATTTGAAACATCTTTAACAGTATTAATTTCAATATTTATGTCAAAAATTAAAATCGACATATAATCTAATATTTTCTTTTTGTCCAAATTCCCCTTTGTAATTAGCCAATATAAATCAAAAATATCTCTATATCTTGTAGAAAGAGGACCAAACTTTAATAGTGGTACTAATTTTTCAACAAATATCTGCTCCTTTGGATTTACCAAAAAACTAACATTACCATCTATTATTTTTGTATCTAATAATAAAGTATCCTGTAATATGTCAATATGTTTATGTACTCCAATATCTAATTTTATGTGAAAACTCTTATTATAATTATCAGATATTGTAACCGTAAGTCGTTTTCCATGATAATCTTGATGTGATAATTCCTCAATCTTATTTTTATCTATTTCTAATTTAAAACTATCAATATTATTTAATTTACCAAGCTCCATAAAAATATTAACAATATTGTCTGTTGTAATAGACATATTTATTAAATCCATATCAATATCTATTGTAGCTCTACGAATATTTTGTGTTAGATGGAACATTACAACTCCGCCTTTTATTGTAATTTTATTACTGTATTTAGAATTAAATATTCTATTTATTATAATATCTTGACACACCTTAGAAATTGCGTAGTTTCTTGTATATCCGTCTTTTATATATTCATTTATGCACTCTTGCAAACTATTCATTACATAACCTCCGTTTCAATAACTTTTATAATATATGAACTTTTAAATGACTTTGCATATTTATACACTTTTATAAAATCAATTTCTTCTCTTATTTTACGATAATTATTTAAAACTTCTTTATATAATTCATATGGTAATTTGGTTTTATACCTAACTAATTCAATTAGCATCCTTTCTTTATCATATATATTCACTTCTGTATCTTCTATTTTCATATGAGTTAATCCAATACCAAAATAAGTATTTGTTGTAAATATCTGTTTTATTGAATCTTCTTTTATAGTGTGAGCGTTTTTTTCTGTTGCTAAATAATAATACTCTGGTATTTTATCAGTTAATTCATAGCAAAAAAAGGCACTATTTAATGTTAATATGGACTTGGGATATTTTTTCATTATAATAGCCAAATCGCTAGGATACAGTTCATCTGAATATATGCCTTTTGATACTTTAAATAATTCCTTATTTTTAATTTTCGTTTCAATCTGGTATCTATTGAACCCCTTTTCTAATAATTCTCTATAATAAAATAACATTTTTTTCCCCCTCTTTATTATAAGCACAATTGTATGCTATTGTCAATACAAAGCATACAATTGTGATGAAATATTTTTTTAGATTAATTTTGAATAGTATAACCTTTTATATGTTTTTAATACTAATTTAAAAAATCATATTTTGATTCTGTTTTTTATTTAAATAATTTTAAATTATTACCGCAAATATAGCCTAAAATCCACATATACAAAATAATTCTTTTGTGATAAGTGACAACGAAAAATGTGGGTTTGTAGGGTATTTGCATAATTTTAATAATACTTAAAATATGTAAAATATTTTAATATTATAAATATTTCTACAGATGAAGGAGGTGAATTAGAATGGAAAATCAGAAACAGAAAAAGTCTGTTGGGACTGTATTGTTGGTTATTTTATTGTTGATTGTGACTATTGCTTCTTTGATTTTGGCTACTTATGCGTGGGCGAAGTATACGAGCAGTGATACTGCAACTGCATCAGCTGATGTTGCTAAATGGAATGTTACTTTTAGTGCAGAAGATAATAATAAAATAGTAAAAAAATATGATCACGTAGTAGAAGATAAATTAGCACCAGGAACATCAGGAAGTTTTGATATTGGTCTAAACATTAATGACACAGAAGTTGATGTGGATTATGTAATAGATATAACTGGAGTTACAGATAAACCTCAGCACCTTAATTTTTATAGAGACGAAAGTCATAAAGATAAAATAGTTTTGGATTCAAAAAATGCTGGGCAAGTGAAACAAGGTACTATAACCAAAAAAACAGCTGAAGAAACAACTGTAACAATCTATTGGGACTGGCCTTATGAAGATGAAAATTTAAAAGAAACTTTAGAAAGTACTAAATCTGCTCTTGATGCTAAAATGAATGAGGAACATACAGCTGAACAACAAGCTTATGATAATGCTGTACAAGCTATTGCGGCGTATGACAAAATCGATACTGACGAAGGAAAAACCGCTAAAAATATGGCTGTATCACTTCAAGTAACTGCAACACAAACTGAGCCAGTATCATCAGGCAATTAAATCGAGTAAATTAACTATCATTATTCAACATTTTAGTTTGAGTATATCAAATATAGTAAAAAAGAGAACATAAAAAGTCGACTATGATAATATATAAAAATCATAGTCGATTTTTTAATTGTTAATATCTTATTTTTTATTAATTATTTAGATTATGTATTAGGATCTACCTGTGTTGCAGTTACTTTAAACGTAACTTCTACATTTTCAGCTTTCTGACCATCTAAAGTGTCTTGATCATCATAGTCTGGAATACCATTTCCGCCACTCTTTTCAACAAGTGTATTTCCACTTATTTCTTTTGTATCAGTATCTTTGTCATCCGCATCATCAGGAGCTTCATAAGGCCATTCCCAATATATTGTTTTAGTAATGCTATTTTTTGGATCCTTAGAAGCTTCTATAGTGCCATGAAGGTAATTTTGTGCGATGTTTTGTTGATCTTCTGGAGGACATCCTAATTCAATTTCACAGGTCGTATCATGACTGCTCTGAGTATAAAAATGTAGATGTTTTGGTGCATTTGCAGATACATTTTCAAGTATGATGTCATAATCAAAATCTACCTCTGTACTATTAGGATTTATGGTTATATCAAAACTACCAGACATTCCAGGTGCCAACCTTTTTGCTAAAACATGTGATGCAGTTTCAGTGAAATCATTATTTGCAAATTTTACATCAACATTCCATTTAGCAACCTGCGCAGTAGCACTACCAGTCTCCTGACTAGTATACTTTGCCCACGCATAAGTAGCCAAAATCAAAGAAGCAATAGTCACAATCAACAACAAAATAACCAACAACACAGTCCCAACAGACTTTTTCTGTTTCTGATTTTCCATTCTAATTCACCTCCTTCATCTGTAGAAATATTTATAATATTAAAATATTTTACATATTTTAAGTATTATTAAAATTATGCAAACACCCTACAAACCCACATTTTTCGTTGTCACTTATCACAAAAGAATTATTTTGTATATGTGATTTTTAACAAATAAAAAACACAGTTTGTTGTGGGCTTTCACCCAAAACAAACTATGTTTTCATTACATAATCATATAAATCTATTTCATATACAACTTTAAACTTCCTCAACATAAATCTCGTCATTTATCACTACAACTGTATACTTCTTCAACCCATCAATATCCTTTATATCTTCAAACTCTCCATATTTTTTAATCTGTTCTCTAGCTTCTAGTTGCTTCTCTTTTAGCTTTTTGGAATCTTCTTTTTTTAAATACTTAAATTCTATCATTACTGATTTATATCCCTTTGTTCTATCCCTAGGTATCATAAGTAAATCAGGATAATTTCTATTAACTTCTATTTCTGACTTTATTGAATATTCTTTTAAATTCATTACTATACAATAAAATATTAATTTAACATACTTTTCATCAAACCTTTGATAGTCACGATTAGATAAGTTATTTAAATATAAATGAGTAATTTCTATTATTTTATTTATTTTTCCTTCAATAGCAATATCCCTTCCTATTTGTGCAAAATTTATTGTAGTTTCCATATTTAAACTTTCTGTTACTGTTTTTAGAAAGTATTGCGAGTATAATTCTTTCATAATTTTATTTGGAATTCCTAACTTCGCATATCCAGCTTCATCATCTACTATTGTTAAATACCCTAAGTAGAACAACAACGATGTAAATTCTTCTTTTTCAAATTCTTTCTCCGGATTGAATTTACTTACTATTTCTGCTATTATACTACCTCCAGATATTGTTGTTTCCAAGATTTGTTTTCTTTCCTCGCCAGAACATAATTCTAACATGTTACTAAGCTTTTTATAATCACTAGCTATATTGGCATCTATTAAACTTTCCGGAAGCACATTAAATCTCATATATTCCTTTAATAAATATAAGCACATATTTGAATTATATATTTTCTCTATTGCCTGTATTGAAAATCTATAACCATCATAGTTTTCCTTCAATATTGGCAATAATTCATCTTGATTTTCTTCACTTATTTCAAAATCGGTCATCATCTTTATTAGTTCTTCTTTTGTAAATCCCAACATGGTATTAAATTCTCTATCTCTTGTAATGTCGGATCCAATATTAAATCCTGAAGTCATACTGTCTAAAGTAATTGGAGCTACTCCTGTTATGAATATTCGGTCTACGACTGTTTCTGTTCCTTGTTTTAATATTTCATACCATTTTCTAACTTTACCATTTCTTGATACTAATTCTTTGAAGTTATCAGTATTAAAGCCTAATAATTCATTTGCAAAATGATCATATTCATCTATTATTACGTATATTTTTTCACCTGATTTTTGAATATAAAATGCTTTAAATAGATTGTCAAGAATATTTTCTGCTTCACTATTTTCATTAACATAGAAATCCAAACCATAATTTTCACAAAATAATCTTATTGCTGACATGACTTTTGCTTTAAATCCATTTATTGTGGTATCATAATCTTTTGTATCTATTCCTGAAAAGTTGAATCTTAAAATGTGATAGCTATTTTTTAATTTTGTTGGATTTTTTCCTATATATGTTTCTCCATACAATTTTTCGAATTTATCGGCTTTCTTTATATCATAATAATTTTCTAATGTACTTGTAAATAGTGTTTTACCAAATTTTCTGGGACGCAAGAACATGATTCTTTTTTCAGCCAGATTTTCTAAGTTCTCTATATATTTGGTTTTATCTACATAATAGTAATCATCTTCAATTAGTTCTTCATAATTACTTATTCCATAAGGTGATTTTTTCATTAAATATTTCCCTCACTTTCATTTAACATTATCAAGTTGTTGTTCATATATCTTTGTATATTATAACATAGCATAATTTATATTAGCAATATTTTGATTATAAATTATACCTCCTATAAAGTCTTTGAGATATTTATTTTAGCTAAATAATGCCTTTTATTTTTGATCTAAAACTTGCATATACAAAATAATTCTTTTGTGATAAGTGACAACGAAAAATGTGGGTTTGTAGGGTATTTGCATAATTTTAATAATACTTAAAATATGTAAAATATTTTAATATTATAAATATTTCTACAGATGAAGGAGGTGAATTAGAATGGAAAATCAGAAACAGAAAAAGTCTGTTGGGACTGTGTTGTTGGTTATTTTATTGTTGATTGTGACTATTGCTTCTTTGATTTTGGCTACTTATGCGTGGGCAAAGTATACGACACAAACAGAAGGTACTGCTACTGCACAAGTGGCTAAGTGGGATGTAACACTTGATTTTCAAAACAATAAATTTGAAGAAACATTCGAACATGTTTTGGATCAACATCTGGCGCCTGGAACATCTGGAAGTTTTGATATAACTATAAATCCTGGTAGTACAGAAGTTGATTTTGGATATGCAGTTGAGATATTATCAGTTACAAATAAACCTGAACATTTAAATTTTTATACTAAATACGATTCAGGATCAAAAAAATACAGTGAAAAAATTGAAATTGATGATTCTGGTCTTGTTGAAGATGATATATTTACAGGTACTATCAATCAAGGTAGTAACTCAATAATTACCAAAACTATTTACTGGGATTGGCCTTATGAAAATCCTGATACATCATCTAGAGAAACTGATGAAAAAAAGATTAGTGCAGATGGCAATTCTCTAGAAAACGGACAAAATGGTATACCAGATTATGATGATCAGGATACAATAGATGGACAAAGTGCAAAAGATGTAACTTTAAAAATGAAAATAACTGCGACACAAATAACACCTACAGCACAATAAAAAATAATTATATTAAAACAACCCTCATAAAAGATTTTGACTTTCTTCTAATGAGGGTTTTTACTACAATGACATTAATGACAAATGGGCTATGGCTTTTGGGTTGGTTGTTTTTGTGTAGCTATAAATTGTATTGTAAAAGACATAGAATCATCACCTAATTCTTCACCATCGACTGCATCTATTGCATTATTTACTACTTTAGCAATATCTGCATCTGTCATAGACTTTTCAGATTCAGCTAATTTGAGTGCATCTATATATTTTTTACATTTTCCTGCATCTGTGCTTTCACTTTGAATATCTGTTACCGTAACAGATTTTTCATTTGCAAATACTTCTAAATCGTGAGCAATCTTTTTTTGTTTTGCTTGTGATAGTTTTGCTATTTCACCATCATTCAAAACAGTGGTTGTATCTGTTTCATATGCCCAATTCCAGTATATTACTGGAGAAGCTTTTTCTTTTCCAATTGCCGCCTTTCCAGATTCTTCATCTAATTCTACATCATCTGAATATGCTGTTGCTCTACTTTCAGTAACAGTAATTTCCTTTTCATTTCCCATATTTGCATCCGTATAAAAATGTAAATTTGTTGGTTTGTTTTTTATCTTTGTCATTAATATCTCATAGTGATATGAAACTTCAGTATTAGAAGATGATATAGTCATTTCTACTTGACCACTTGTTCCTGGTGCAATGTTATTTGGTGCTACATATTCAAATTCTTGAACGAACTCATCTGTATACGGTTCAAATTTAACATCCCACTTAGCAACCTGAGCAATAGCACTACCAGTCTCCTGACTCGTATACTTCGCCCACGCATAAGTAGCCAAAATCAAAGAAGCAATAGTCACAATCAACAACAAAATAACCAACAAC
>CANQKT010000020.1 GCA_947624525.1 uncultured Clostridia bacterium
TTTTGTTACTCTGTGCAAAACTATAAGTTCTTTATTTCCCCCAGCATAGCTGGGGGTTTTCTCTAAAGTTAATAAAAAAGATATGGTATATGCAAAAAGCCATATCTTTTTTTGCTTTATATTAATATACTAATTATATTAAAACTATAGTAATTTGTTTAGTAAAACCATGATTTTAGGATGATTTTTTGCGTTATTATTAATTGATTTTTTCACCCTCAAAAAAAAATTTTTTTCTATGTGTAAAGTATTGACAACAAATCCAAATCTTAGTATAATTATTTCGAAATAATAAAAAATATTAACTTATAAAATTGTGAAATTATCTATAATTGTAATGGCTAAGAACCTATATTAGATTAACAAATTCAAAATACATTTATAGTGATTTTTAATTTTTATAATTAGTATTTTTTATATCACTTAGTATATTAGTTATATATGGTTAAATATAGGAGGTGAACAAAGGAAAAGTAAGTAGAAATATGGAAGACTTTTATGGAAAACAAGCAAAACATTTCAAGGAAAAGAAAAAAAGTTGGATTACTATCACAATAATTATTGTAGTAATAGTAATTATTGCAACAACATCCGTTCTATTATGGCTACATATGACAAATCCACAACCACCCACTCAATATGAATATGTGGATGAAAACAACTCATCAAATCTTTCTAAAACAGAAGATGACACTGTTGTAGTTGATATAGCCGAACCAGAATATAATGATGAAATAGTAGATGTGAGTGACTTTCCAGATAAAATAAATAACTATGATGTTGTAGGAAAAATTATATTAGATAGAATTCACATTACTAGTTATATTTTGGGCGAAACTTCCGAAGATTCATTAAAATATGGCGTAACAAAATTTTGGGGGCCAGAGATTAATACAGTTGGTAATTATTGTATTACAGGTCATAACTACAAAAAAGTTTTTGGACCTATATATAATTTACGTGTAGGTGATACTTTTGATTTAATTCGGAAGAGATGGAAGAAAAGTAACATATGAAGTAACCGAAATACTTCCTTCTGTAAACGTCGACGATATGAGCCATATAGAACAAGATACTTACAATCAAAGAAAAGTTACATTAATAACATGTACTTTAAGTGGCACAACAAGATATCTTGTAAAAGCTACAGAAAAAATTTAAGGAGGAATTTTAAAATGAAAATGAAAAAAACACTTATTATGACAATTATTATAGCATTAATGCTATCTATTACATCAGTAGTAAACGCTGCATCATTATCAGCTACACCTACTGAAGTTAAGAAAGGTGAAACTGTAACTGCAACAGTTAAGTTTGATGAAGTAATGACTTTTGGTAATTTTGTATTAAAATTTGATACTTCTTTATTTGATATGAATACAGTAGAGGTTACTAGAGGTAAATCAGAATGCGATTTCTCAGTAGTAGAGGGAACAGGATTAGCTATAGGATTTATGCAAGAGACAGACACAATAACAGTTACATTAAAAGTAAAAGATACAGTTGAAACAGGAAAAACAGCATTTGAATTTATATCTGAAGAAGATACATTCGGTGATTCAAATGATGATACAACTAGTGTTACAATAACTACAAAACCAGAAGTTTCTATTGTAACACCAACACCTACACCTACTCCTACACCAACACCTACTCCTACTCCTACAGCAACACCTACAGCAACACCTACACCAACACCTACTCCTACACCTACAAAAGAACCAGTTAAATATCCTGCAACAGGAATTAACGCTGTTAACTATATAGCAGTAGTTGGTGCTTTAGTAGTTATCGCTGTAGCTGGTATAGTTATAGTAAAAAAATATCAAAAATAATTTTATAAGGGGGAAAATATTTTGAATACAAAAAAAATATTATTAAGTACACTTGCAGCTACAACATTAGGATTAGGAATGGCAATGCCATTTTCATTAGCTGCAAAAATTGATGGAACAAAATTAACAGGTACTGTTCAAAGTAATTATGTACAAGGAACAAATACAATTACTGTTATGCCTAAAGCTGGACTAAATCCATCATTTGAAAAAACTGAATTTACATCTTTATTAGATAATAAATTTGGTGCAAATACTAATAAAACTATAAATTACTCAGAAGCAAGCAAAGAAGGTAAATATGCTGGAACAGGAACTACAGTTACTATAGGCGATAAAACATATACTCTTTTGTTATTGGGAGATATAGATGGTAATGGAAGAGTGTTAGCAAAAGATGCTCGTAATATTTCTGGAATGACAATAAGACCTGATTTATATCCTGCATTAACTGGAATATATGAAAAAGTTGGTAATTTGAGATATTTCGCAAGTGATAAAGACAAAACAGCTATAAATATGGGAGATGCAAGAATAATTTTAAGAATGTCACTTAATAGCTTAACAGAAAAAGAATACTCATACATTAACTTCCCTTCAGATGAAAGTTTAGATGCAAAACTTGAAGATGCTATGGAAGATGTAAATTCTGCACAAGATTTTGTTGAATTTGCAATAGATCCAGAAACAAATAAAATAGAAGTTGAGGTAAATGCAGCAAAATTAGCAGAGGAAGAATTAACTTTAGCTGATCTTGCAAAAGATGATAATCCATTAAAAGAACAACTAAAATCAATTCGTGATACATTAAAAGAAACAGCAAGTTCAAATAAAATTCAAGTTTCATATGGTGATGGTGAAGAACATACTATAGATATAACTGATACTAGTATAGAAGGTTTAAAAAAGAATGAAGAATTAAAATCATTAATAAAAGAAATACTTGGAGACGAATATAAAGGTCAAACAGCTGATCAATTAATAGCAACTCCATTATATCAGTTATATTCTGCAGTTTCAGAAGATCTTCATATTAAAGTTCAAAGTGATGCATTATTAGATGAAAATACTTCTTTGATTGAATACCTTATATCAATAAATTAATAAAAAAGAAGAACTCTATCTTATAGAGCTCTTCTTTCTCTTTTCTAAAAAAATATTGGTAAATAAAAAATAAACCATACCTGTTAAACAAGTATGGTTTATTTTTTATTTACTAATATTCCATCCATTTCTATAATTAAAATCATATCACAATCTTACTTTTCCCTATAAAACCCTCTTAAAATATTCCCTACTACTCCAACAATCTCAGTTGAATTCCTTTGTGCAATTCCCTTACCTATTGCTTTTCCTCCTATTGTTAAGGAAGCCACTATTGCACTTACAATAAATTGTATATTAAAACTTACATTCAGACTACTTGTTATTTTCATTGCAATTAAGGCACTAATTGACCCACTTAATACTCCTGCTATATCCCCTATTACATCTGCACATATATTTGCAACCTTAGCAGAATTTTTTATTAATTTTAGTGATGTCTTTGATCCTGCTATTTTTTTTGACGCTTTTGCATGAAAATGTGCCTCTTTAGCCACTGTAACAGCAACACCAATTATATCAAACAAGATACCTAAAAATATTATTAATATCAATATTAAAATAGCCGGTAAAATCGATAATTTTCCTATCGCAGATGTTGAAATGAAAGAAAATATTATGGATAATATAAAACTCAATATAAAGACAGTTATAAACCATTTTAATTCTGACGATTCTTTTTTTGAATCTTTCTTTGAATTCTTTTTTAAAGAATTATTCGAGTCACTTTTAACTTCCGTTTTCATTTATTTTTATACTACTCCCCTTGTCTTATAAAATTTAATTATCTTTTTAGTGTACAAAATGCTACATTGTCTAATACAATATAAAAGTTAATAAATTTATGAAATACTATTAATATAAATTAAAAAAATTAATTAATTTACTAATTTATTAAATTATCAAATTATTAATTTATCTACATTAATAACTCTGGTGGTAAAAACTTAAGTAAACTTTACGGTTTAGGTCTAGATGAATTTCTCTATTTTCTACTAAACATTACTGTTTAGCCGTTTCCATTTAAAGAAAATAGCCAAGTTCATTTGGCTTCCAGACAGCCACTTAAATCCGTACTTTAATCCTTAAGTTTCCATGCCTAAATTGGCAAACATTCTAGAAGTTTTCCTTAATATACTTAAATCTATTACTAGTCTCTTTTGCAATAATAATTTCATAACAGTTAATATGTATTATAATTAATTTTGGCCACATATTAACGAAATTGTGTTAATCCCAATATTATCACTCAAGACAGGCTACACTATATATTGTGTCTTGGCACTCTATATAGGTTTAACTTGAAAAACTAATGGAATCTCAAGCCTCCGCGACAATAGGGTGTGGTTATGTATGCCATTACATAACTCCCTAAAATCTTACTTCCTGCAAACACACAAAACCGGCATTTCGCGCATAAACAAGAAACTTCATCGATGTGCCCTTTAGTGGATTTTTAGCCCCACCCTCATAACAGATAGTATAACTAGAATAATGCACCACCATGATTATGATAACATATTCACAAAATATTTACAAGTGAATTTTTTGTAAATTTCCATGAATATCAACATATGTTACAGTTTAATCGCCTAGGAAATCTTACTAAATTTTCTTAAATACCTGAACTTTAGCCAACACATATTTTCCCTATCAAATCATAATCCCTACTCTCAGTAATTTCAACATTCACAAACTTATCAAATAACTCATCCTGAGTCTTTTCAACATAAATTACACCATCAATATCAGGTACTTCGCTCTCACTTCTTCCAATATAATATTTTCCATCAAAGCTCTCATCTTCTATAAGAACCTCTATCTTCTTCCCTATTTGCTTTTTCATGATTTCATCTGAAATTTGTTGTTGTAGTTTCATTATTTTATTATATCTACTTTTCTTAGTCATTGGATGAATTTGATTGTCTAACTTTTCTGCAGGAGTTCCATCTTCTTTTGAATATGAAAACGCTCCTAATCTTTCAAATTTGGTACATTTAATAAACTCATATAATGTATTAAAATCTTCTGCTGTTTCACCGGGAAATCCCACCATTACAGTCGTTCTAATAATAACTTCTGGAATTTCTTTTCTTATTTTTGCTATCACATTTCTGATGCTTTCTCCATTGCTTTTCCTATTCATCCTTTTTAATACTGAATCTGATATATGTTGGATTGGAATATCGAAATATTTGCATATTTTATCATTTTCTTTTACTACTTTTATTAATTCATCTGTAATTGATTCTGGATATGTATATAAAAATCTAATCCACTTTATTTCTTCAATTTTAGATAATTCTTTTAAAAGTTCTGCTAGCTGTGGTTTTCCATAAATATCTATCCCATATTTGCTTGTATCTTGTGCTATAACTATTAATTCCTTATATCCCTGTTTAGCTAAATCATTTGCTTCATTTAGAATATCTTCAATTTTTCTACTGACAAATTTTCCTCTAATATATGGAATCGCACAATATGTACATCTATTGCTACATCCTTCTGCAATTCTTAAATATGCATAATTCTGACCAGTTGAAATAACTCTTTCTGAAAATTCTAAGTTACATATATTACTTGATTTTTTCTCTCCAACAAGTTTTTCAATCTGTTGCCAAATTGAATCATATTCTTTATATTTGATAAACAAATCAACTTCTGGCATGGACTTTTCTAATTCTTCTTTATACCTTTGAACTAAGCATCCCATAGCAATTAAATATTTACATCTTTTTTTCTTATATTCAGCCATCTCTAAAAGTGTATTTATAGCCTCTTGTTTTGCAGGTTCAATAAATCCGCATGTATTAACAACTATTATATCAGCATCTTCTGGATTATTAACAATTTTATAGTTATTTCTTCTAAACAAGCCAATTGTCATTTCAGTATCTACTAAATTCTTACTACATCCTAATGATACAAATCCTACATTCATTATACTAACAGCTCCTTTTTTAACAATCAATATATATTTTACCATTTTTTTACAAATTTTTCAACACTTACATAAGAAAGTTACATAATTAGTAGGTTATGATTATTCACAAAAAATTAAACTACAATACCTCTTGTACTTTATATCAAAAAAAATATGAGTGTGGAAGTCAAAATCTTCCACTCCCATGTTTATCTTTCTAAATCATCTTCTATTTCTTTCAAATGACTATATTTTCTTTTCGTTGCCATTCCTCCTCTTATATGCCTTTCAGCTTTGTTTTCATCAAGTATTTCTCTTACTTCACTTGCTAATCCAGGGTTTATCTTTAGTAGCCTTTCACTTACATCTTTATGTACTGCTGTGACTTTCCGTAACGGTTGATGTTTTCAGTTGGTTCATATTAGGGTTACCAATAATTGTAGGTGTACATCCTATTTCATCTAATAGCTTTAGTCTAACCTCAACATTGCTATCTGCGTCAACTTCAATTACATCTATAATAGTCTTTAGCATTGAATTTGTAATTGTTTCATTATTTAAAATATCATCTATTGTAGTAATAGTTTTAGATAGTTCCTTATTCAAAATGTCTTTTTCCTTAATTTCTGAATTGATTAATTTTACTTCTCTTTCTAATCTATCAATATCTTCATTTAATGGTCTAGTGTAAGTTTTTAATTCTTGAATGTTTATTACTTCATTTTGGAACATTTCCATATACTTTTGTTTTTTTAATGTTACTTTCTCAATTTCTTTTAATAGATTTTCTTCACTCCTTTCATTAGTTTCTCTTAACTTTTTAATTTTTTCGAACTCTTTTTCTACCGATTTCATAAAGTTCTTTTTGTTTGAAATTATGTTTTTTAAATATTCTTTTATAGCATTTATTAATTCATTTTCATCTATAACAGTAGTGTTTGGGCAGTGGTTTACTCCCATTGAATTTCTTCCACTGCATACCCATCTTATATATTCTTTTCCATCATCACTATATTTTCTTTTTATTCTTCTAAATGAATATCCACAATGTTTACAATAAATAAGTGTGCTAAATGGATATTCTGTTTTTTCTCTTTTATTATTTAATTTGAATTCAGTTGATCTTTGAGCTAATATACTCTGTGCTCTATTAAATAATTCATCTGAAATTATTCTCATTTCTGGCTTTTCTACAACAATCCATTCTTCTTCTGGAATGTCTTTTCTTGTTCCTGTTATAAAATCTGTTACTTCTGATTTTTTGTTTGTTACTCTTCCTGTATATATTGGATTTTTTAACATTCTAACAATTGAATTTTGTACCCATTTAGATTTCGTTTTTTTAGTTCGTATTCCTCTATCATTTAAATCCCATGCAATTTTAGTTGTTCCCACTCCTTTATATACGTAGCTTTCAAAAATCTCTTTTACTATTTTTGCTTCTTCTTCATTGATTTTTAATGTATATCTTTCATTTGGCATTTTGTCATATCCGAAAACAATGTTTGGAACTCTACCTTTTTTAGCTGTTATGTCTTTACCAAATTTTACCCTTTTAGACATATTGGCGCTTTCTTGTTGTGCCATTGCACCTAAAATTGTAAGAATGAACTCCGAACCACCTTCCATTATTTCTCCGTTGTTTAAGAAATCTACTTCTATACCATACGATTTTAGTTCTCTTATACTTTGTAATAAATCTACAGTATTTCTTGCAAAACGGCTTACATCTTTTACAACAACTTTTTCAAACTTCTTTGCTTTCGCATCAAGCATCATTTGCTGAAATTGTTTTCTATGTTTTATTTGTTTTCCTGAAATTCCTTCATCTGCATATAGCTTGTACAATTCATATCCATTCTTTTTTGTAAATTCATTAAAGAACTCTATTTGTTTTTCTAATGAATCTATTTGAGCTTCTTTTTCTGTTGAAACTCTACAATATGCTGCGATTTTCATAACATACCGCCTTTCTTGTTTCCGTATCTTCTATACATTTCTGTTACATTGTAGTATATTTTTTTATAAATTGCAATATTAATATGAAAAAAAGAATACCTTTTTCGGTATCGTCAAGTGAAAAAGTAAAAGCAACTTTGAGAACACATAGTAGATTTAAGTCTTACACAGCCACTTAATGTACAACA
>CANQKT010000021.1 GCA_947624525.1 uncultured Clostridia bacterium
AGATCCCGATGCTGTTAAAGAAGATGGTGCCGGAGTACAGGCTGGCGGTGAGACATTCTTCTTATGCGATGGATGAGACGGTACTATATGCGTGGATGTAAATCTGCAAAAAGATTTTAAGGAAGAAAATTGGAATACCAAGAGAAAGGATACGCATTTGATTATGAAAAATGAGTTGAATGTTTTATATCAGTTTGATGATAAATATGCGCCGTATGCAGGGGTTTCATTAACGTCTCTTTTTCATAATAATCAATCGATAAAGCAGATTAATGTATATTTATTAGTAGATAAAGTATCAGAGAAAAATCTTGATAAATTTTATTTATTAGCAGAAAAATATGAAAACAGTAAATTATTATGTATTGAACCTCTGGACGTAATCGAGAAAATGCAGGAATGGAATATTCCTAAATATAGAGGATCCTATGCGGCTAATTTGAGGTTGTTTTTTGATTACTGTATTAAAGATGATATAGAAAGGCTGCTCTATTTGGATAGTGATACGATAGTTTGTGGTGATCTGTCTGAGATTTTGCAAATGGATCTAGAAGATAATTATATAGCGATGGCAATTGATTCTGTAGGTAGAGAACACAAACATCATATTGGGTTTTCTAAGGATGAACCATATTATAATTCTGGGGTAATCATATATGATGTCAAAAAATGGAAGAGAGAAAAATGCAGTGATAAAATTGTGGATTATTTAAAGAATGTGCGTTCACAATTTTTAGCTCCGGATCAGGATTTGCTCAATCTGGTGTTTAAAGGAAAAATATGCAGATTATCTAATTCATATAATTATCAGCCAATGCATAGCGTATTGGCTCCTGAAAAATATTTAAAATTATATGGGTGTGAGGGATATTATTCTTTGAGTGAATTGAATAAAGCGTCAAAGGAAGTTAAAATTTTTCATGCTTTTCGATATATTGGGGAATTTCCGTGGCATAAAAAAAATTTGCATCCAAATAATGATATTTTTGATTATTATTTACACTTGTCTGTGTGGAGTGATTTTGAAAAAACAGTAGCGCGGAATAACCTATTTATTAAATTAGAAAAAATACTATATAAGATATTACCAGTACCTGCTTTTATGAAGATTTTTAAATTAGTTAATCAAATAGTGAATTCTATGATGAATAAGAAGATTTTTCATCAAATACAGGAGTAGAAATTGGAAAGTAAACTTTCAAACTATTGATTGGTATGCGTGCTAAAACACGCAAGGGGTATAAAAATGAAAATTTATATTATCTCTCATAAACAGGCAGATATTCCGGTGAAGGAAGAAATATATCAGCCAATACAAGTGGGGGCAATGTTGAATCCAGAAATTGACAGTGCTTGGTTGAAAGACTGCACAGGGGAAAATATATCGGATAAAAATCTATCTTACAACGAATTGACCGGTCTATATTGGATTTGGAAAAATTCTGATGAAGATATTGTAGGCTTATGCCATTACCGAAGATATTTTGTGACAAGATGGGGAAAGTTTTATAATATCATTACGGGGGGAAAGAAAAGTTTTTTAACAGAAGAGTATATAAAGAATGTTTTGTTAAAATATAATTTAATTTTACATAACAAAACATATTTTTTAAATGGAAATAAAACTCAATATAGAAAGACGCAGAAATATCCAGATGATCTGAATGTTTTATATGATGTACTCGTAGCGGATTATCCCGAATATGTCGCTGCATTTGACCAAGTGATGAAAGGGAGAAGCTGTCATTTGTTAAATATGATGATTGGGAGAAAAAAGATTGTTGATGAATATTGCTGCTGGCTGTTTGATGTTTTATTCCGAGTGGAAAAAATTTTAAGGGATGGTGGAGAAAAGGATTTTGATCGAAGGATGGGAATGTTGGGGGAACGGATGTTGGATATTTGGGTTTTTAGGAATCATATAAGGTATAAAGAGATATTTTCCATAAATACAGAAGAGAAAGAAATAAATTTTATTTATAAGTAATCAAAATTTTGCAAATATATGTATATTTAAAGGTGGTTTGTATGAATGATAAATTCGGTTTCTTAATTTTACATTACATATCTGATTATGCAACTATATCATGTGTCGAATCTATAATAGAAAATATTGATACAAACAATTATATTATTGTCATAGTTGATAATGCATCACCAAATGATTCTGTAAAAAAGATTAGGGATAAATTGAAGGGAAATAGGAAAATAAAAATTATTGAAAATAAAAAAAATTTGGGATTCGCAAAAGGAAATAATGTTGGATTTTTATATTTAAAAGAAGTGGAAAAGTGTGATTTTATATGTATGATGAATAATGATACATTATTGAAGCAAAAAGATTTTTTTGAAAATATATTTTTGATATATAGACAATATGAGTGTGCAGTGATAGGACCTAAAATTATATTAAAAGACGGAAATATTCAACCGCCTCTTGGAAAATTTAGAAACAGGAGATATTATAGAAAAATACTTTTCTTAGCATTTGTTGACTATGCAAAAACATTATTTAGAATCAAGAAAATTTTTCAAAAAAATTTAAAATTTGAATCTTCGAAGAACACAGAGGTAATAAAGGAAGATACAGAGCAAAAAAATATTTTATTACATGGTTGTTGTCTTGTTTTTACACCGATATATATTAAAAAATTTTCTGGAATTAATGACCGAACATTTTTATATGTAGAGGAAGAATTGCTGTTTTTAAGATTACAACTAAGTGGTATGATCAATATATATTCTCCTAGGGTTCAGATATTTCATATGGAGGATATAGCTACTGATATGACTTTATCATCCGAAAGAGAAAAAAGTTTATTTAAGAACAAGTATAGAATCAAATCACTACTTATATTATTGGATGAAATGAAAAAGGCAGGAGTAAATTAATTTAAAATAGGAATAGGCAGTAATGAAAAATAATAAGTCATTAGTTAAAAATTTTTCTCTCAATTTAATAAAGACGTTTATGTCAATTGTTTTTCCGCTTATTACTTTCCCGTATGCATCGCGTGTTCTTGGCGCAGAAGGAATAGGAAAAGTTCAATTTGCTGAATCTATTACAAATTATTTTGTTTTACTTGCAGGCTTAGGAATTAATGCATATGGAATTAGAGAAGCAGCAAAATATAAAAACAATAGAAGTGCATTAGAAAGTTTTTCTGGTGAATTATTTACTATTAATATATTTTCAACAATTGTTGCCTATATAATTTACTATATTATTTTTTTTACTTTTGGTTACTTGAAAGAATATCGTGTATTGATTTCTATTCAAATGTTAGTGATTTTATTTTCCCTATTTGGATTGGATTGGTTGTTTATAGCTATCGAAGAATATCAATATATAACTGTAAGAGCTATTGCTTTTCAAACGATTTCTTTAGTATCTATGCTTTTATTTGTAAAGAAACATGAAGATTATATTTGGTATTGTGTGATACTTGTTTTTGCTAGTGTTGGATCTAATATATTAAATTTCTTTTACAGTAAAAAATTTATTCAGCTTAAAATTATTTTTTCTGCGAAACTGTTTCGACACTTTAGACCCATAATGTATATTTTTGGTACGAATATTGCTTCAACGATATATTTAAGCTTAGATAAGACGATTATTGGATTATACATGAATGATTTTGCTGTTGGTTTATATACGGGATCGACAAAAATTGTAAATGCATTTTCAATGCTGTTAAAAAGTATTGCAAATGTGATTTTGCCTAGAATATCATATTATTTTGGGAAAAATTTATGGTTAGAATATAATAAATTATTATATATGGGTTGTAATTATACTCTTATGTTTGCAATTCCGCTTGCTTTTGGGATTATTATATTAGGAAAAGAGATATTACTTATATTTTGCGGAGCAGAATATGAAAGCGCCTATTGGACATTATGTGTTTTAAGTGTAAATATGATAGTTAGTGTTTTTAATAATATTCTTGCTTGGATAATTTTAATTCCACAGAAAATGGAAAATAAGGTTTTAGTTGGAACCTTATTAGGAGCTGTTAGCAATTTTATATTAAATATATTTATAATAAAGAAATATGGAATATTAGGCGCGGCATTTACTACTTTTGTTTCAGAAGGATTTGTATTTCTTTACTGTATTCTTCAAATAAGAAAAAAAGTAAAGATACGTGAAGGAATTAAATATGTTCCACAATATATATTTGCATCTTTTTCCTTCCTTCTAATAAAAAAAATGATATATAAATATGTTCGTGAAAGTATTGTAGAAATTATATTACAAATTGTTTTATCTGTAATAATGTATTTTATTGTGTTGTTCTTTTTTAAGAATCAATATGTCGAACAAATAAAGCAAAAAGTTTTTCAAGTAATACGTAAAGGGGATGATCTTTAATGAGAAAATTGAGTATTGTTGTACCAGTGTACAATATGGCTAATAAGTTAGAAATTAGTATTACGTCTTTATTAAATCAAACATATAAGAATATTGAAATAATATTAGTAGATGATGGATCTAAAGATAATAGTTATGAGATATGTAAAAAACTAGCGGAAAGAAATGATAATATTTTTGTTTACCACACAATTAATCAGGGGGCTGGGAATGCTAGAAATTATGGGATTGATAAAGCAACAGGTGAGTATATATATTTTATGGATGCAGATGATGCTATTGATGATAATGCTTTTTCTATAGTTATAGAGCGTATGGAAAATACAAATTCAGATATGGCGGTATTTGGCTATAACTATATATTACCTTCTGGAAAAGTAAAAAATGTTGAGAAGTGGAAAGATTTTGTGGAAGAAGGAAACATAGTTAGAAAAAATTATGAAAAATATTTTCTTTGTAAATATGCATTAGGCGTACCTTGGAATAAATTATTTAAACTTAATAATATAAAAAAATATAATATTAAATACCCTGATTTAAAAAGACATCAAGATGACATTTTTGTCGCTCGCTATGTTTCTACGGTATCAAAAATATGTTTCATTAAAGATATATTATATAGTTATTATCCAGATGATGTTGTGCATATGTGGCGCAAATGCCCAGATAATTATATTGACATAAGTAATCAATTATTAAAGTATCGGATGAATATTATTATAAAATGGAATCCATCGAACGAAAATGTGAAGAAAGAAATACTTATGTTTTATCTTGATAATATTATTGTGTGTATAGATCTTTTATTTAATCCTGAAAAAAGTAGATCATGGAAAGATGTAATTAGTGAGTTAGAGGATATTAGGGGAAAAGTGTATGATGATGCATTAAGAATGATTTCGCGAAAGAAATTACTGACACATAAAATAGTTCTTTATTTGTTCAAAATCAAGAAATATCATATATTAATTTGTTTTATGAAATTTAAAATCATAATAAAGCAACTAATTAACAAAACGTATGGATAAGAGGAAGATGTATGAAATTGAATTATGTATTAAATAAAATTTACCATATTAGTCATGATTTTGGCCTTGTTTTTGCAATAAAAGTATTTTTCTATAAGTTAGTTGATGAATTAAACGGGTATAAATATACAAAATTATTTTTTAGATTTATGAGAAAATTTTGTAAAAATTTGATAAAAGAAGCAATACAGTGTGATGAATTATTTATTGAAGCATCAGATGTAGATGATAAAGCACTGATTCCTGTTTGGTGTTTTTGGGCACAAGGCGAACGGAAATTACCAGAAGTTGTTAAAATATGTGTTGCTTCACAGCGAAAATATTTTATAGATAAAAAATACAGTTATCATTTTTTATCAATGCAAAATATTGATTCTTATATTAAAATACCTTCAATTTATTATGAAAGGTTAAATAACAATGAATTGTCGTATACTCATTTCTCTGATATCTTAAGAGTAGAACTTTTGAAAGAATATGGAGGAATATGGATAGATGCGTCATTTTATATGTCGGGAAATAGAATATCAGATGATATGCTTATGTTGCCAATATTTTCTTTGAAACGAAAATCTCTTATTGATGATGCTTACAAAAATGCATCAAATGGGAAATGGGTAGTTGGATTTTTATATGCGCAAAAAAGATATAAATTATTCATTATTCTTTCTAAGGTATATGAAATATATTGGAAAAGATATCATACCTTAATCGATTATTTCTTGCTTGACCATATTATTGCTGCATGCTATAGTATGTTTCCTGATATTAAGGATGATATTGATAGTATTCCGTATAATAATATATTATTTAGAAAACTTTCTGAAGTTATAAACGATCCGTATGATGATAAGAAATATAAATTAATAACAGAAGATACGTTTATACATACATTGACTTGGAAAAGAGAATATATAAAAAATAATTGGAATAGGAAAACTTTTTGGAATTATTTATGTGAAAAACAATAATTTTATGTGTATGCTTTTATGCTAGTTTTGTAAACGAGAGGTGATATATGTGAAAAAATATATAAATGAAAAAGTATTATTGCAATTATGGATAATTTATTTATGCTTTACAATTTTTTCTATTGCTGCGTCTGTGTCTTCTATTTCGAATAGAGAAAATATGAAAAACGTAGTAAGTTGGGATATATTTTGGATTTTTCCATTTCTTCTTTTGTCGTTTGTATTGAGAAAAAAAGTAAGTTGGAATAAATTTGTACAAATATTATTAAAGCATAAGTATTTAATTATATGTTTAAGTATGACTTTTATGTTTAGGCTATTTCAGTTTAATATTATTCCAAGATGGGATACAGATGCCTATGTAGCTTCTTTGTTGTCAGGATGTAAAACTTTTGATTTTAGTTTAGTATCCTACATAGAATCATTTCGTATGTGTGGACATTCATCATTGGGATATGCATTGTTCC
>CANQKT010000022.1 GCA_947624525.1 uncultured Clostridia bacterium
ATAAATAAATTTTTCATATTTATGTTTTATATCATAAGAAGTTTAAAGTTTACACAAACTTTACGATACTCTCGATATACCCAATATCTTGAATTGTAGAATTTAATGCACTTTGACAATTTAATAATAAAAGAAGCAACATAGTTTTATGTTTACTATATTACTTCTTTAAAACTTAAGTATAAAAAATTTACACACCGGACTTGACAAGATCTATTAATTTTGCATATTTATTTTTCGATAACTTTCCATGTATTTCCTTCTTTTTGTAGGATATCAGATGGTAGACAAACTGCAGGCAGAACTCCGGAAGTTAAAGCACCTATGGTAAGACTGTACACTTTGCCACTGCATTCAACAAACATCACATTGGCAGAGCCTTTGGCAGATTGCGAAGCCAACCAGTATCCCCAACATTCTTCATAACTTCGTGTATGTGGAAAATATAGGGTATCATTATATTCTGGATCTAATGATACCTGACACTCATAAGAATTTGTTGGAGGGTTACTGGTTCCTATACAATATCCTTCGGTATCATTTCCACATGTATATAATGGTGTTTTACATTTTTTATTCCAACTTTTTACCCATGTTTCTACATCTATTCCTCCTGTTACTTTTATTTTGTTATTACTTTGCAATTCTTCTGCTAACAATTCTTTCCAGTGTTCCGTATCTTTTAATCCACCTATTAAACCACTATTTTTTCCATTTGTATTTGAATTTACACTATATTTACGATCATTCGTGTATAATTTTTCTGTACTTTCTACTATTTTTTTGTTCTCTGAATGCTCGACATCTACAGGCAAATAATCTGCTAATATTGCATACACCATTCCTTCTTCTTCATCTTCATAAAATATCCTCCAATCATCTGCCGTTGAAGTTGTTCCTACTAAGTCTTTTCCTAAATCCAAATACTCTCCTTGCACTATTGTTGGCTCTAATACTTCTGTTCCCGTCGCTGTTATTCGCATTGTCATTGTAGTTCCTGCTTCTTTTGTATCTATTTCATCATTTTTATCTGTCTCTTCATTTTTCCCTTTAGTTTCATACGGCCAATCCCAGTATATTGTTTCTGTTCTTTTCATTTCTTCATTAAATGACATAAATCCAGTTATTGTCATTTTATTATCAATTACATCTAGTGGTCTTTTCAAATTATCATCTATTCCTTCATAAAATTTCAAATTAGTTGGTTTACCAGTTAAAGCTATTTCTAATTCATACTCTAAAAAAGTTTCTGTCCCTGTTGCATCTATTCCTATCTCAAACTGCCCAGATGTTCCTGGCGCTAGTTTTTCATCTGCTACTGTTTTGTTATTATCTGTTCTTGTTATTGGAAAATCTATTACACCTGATGTTTCTTTCTCTCCATCTGTCAACTCAAAATGCCATTTTGCTACCTGCGCTGTTGCTTCTCCTGCATCTAAGCTTGTATATCTTGACCAAGCATATAATCCTATGCTTGATACTACTATTGTTGTTATTAATAGTAGTACGATTAATATGTTTAATATATTTTTATTTTTCTTTTCTTGTGTTTCTTTCATGATTTTCTTCTCCCTTCTCATACTTTTCCTTGAAATTTAAATCTTTTACTATATTTTTCTTCAATCGTTAAGTTAGATGCTTAATGATTTTTTACATATTAGTAACTTTGCATATATTTCAGCATTTGAGAGAATTTTATATAAAATTTTTTTATACAAAAATTTGCAATTAAATTTTTTCAAAAAACACTTGAAAATATATTAATATATGGTAAAATGAAGTTATAAGAGAGTCGTTAAGCATCTAACTTAACGACTTTTTAATGTAATTTATTATTTATTATCTTCCATACGCCATTTTCGCTTTTAATTTAAGTAGACAAACCACCGTCCCCTTGTCCATAAGTTTCACCTTTTTCTATAACTATTTTAATTTATATACTACATTTTTTGAAAAGCCAAGTTTCTCAATTATTTCTTTTTCAAGCATCTCATTAATCTATCTAAATCTTCTCTCTTTTTTCCAACACGAGATTCTGCTCCAGCCAAACAAACTTCAATTGGATAATCCAATAAAAATATTGTGTCACATTCTTTAATTCTCATTTCATCTGCAAACAATTCATTATTACGCTATTATTTATTATATATTCTTGATTTATTAATTTTTTTTTGATACTATTTTTATAGGAGGGATATATTATGGACTATCTACCAAATACCAAAATTTTTGAAAACGAAGATATAGAAATATACTCAAATAAAGATTTCTCAAAAGATTTTCTTGAAAGATTATCTAACTTTTTTTCGAAAAAGAAAAAGTCTATACTAAAATTTTTTAGAATCTCATCCTTTATGAAAGTTCGTATAAATCTTTTTGATAATAGAACTTCTTATTATAATTTTTCTACACAATACATTAATATATCTTCTTATAGTCTAGGAAATTGTTGTGCTGAAATGATTAATTATATATATAACGAATCCGTTTTACAAGACTTTGCTAAAGCTCGGCTTTCTTATTGCTAGTATTGTTCATGAATTCATACATTTAGTATATAATAATCAAGCCTCATATAATCATTGCGTTTGGCTTGAAGAGGGATTAGCTCAGTTTTTATCAGGTCAAAAGTCTTTTTTAGAAGCTGATGAGGACAAATACCTTAATTGGTTAAAAAAATCTGTACTAGAAAAAGAAATACCTCCAATTACATTTTAAAAAAAGCATGGCAGTAATTATGGTGAATTCTGTGATTGTAATACTAACAAATATAATGGATATGATATTTCTTATGCCTTGATACGTTTTATTATTGAAGCAAATTCAGAAGAAAAATTATATAAGATTATTCGAAATCCTTGTGTTTTACTGGTTTTCGAAGAAAATATAATGGATAATTTTAAAAATAGATATTTAACTTAATAAAAAAAATAGAGATTATTTCTAATCCCTACATAATTTTGTTTTTAGAGGAAGTGATTGAATGGAAATTTTCGTAAAACAATTAATTGACAATAACATAGAAAAATCTTTAATAGATAAACTTAAAACTTTACTTTCAAAAGCCAATGGAAAATTTTATATAGTTGACCCCAAAGAAAACAAATTTAGATTTCCGTATTTATTATACATTCCTGATAAACTTGAAAGTAATACTTTAATATTACACGGTAATAACTTAGCTAAAGAAGAAGGAAGTATTATGAATATATATTCTGCAATATTCGAAACAACATCATCAGCAGGATATGATTTATTAAGCCTAAATCAAGCAATTATTGTTCCTATTACTTCAAATTATATTCACCCAGCTAATAATAATATGCATGAGTTTTTCCCTATGCAAGCCTCTAGAAATGTTTTATTTTGCAGTGATTCAAGCAATACATACTATAAATTGTTTGACCAAATAAATAATATGATTGATGATTGCAAGGATTTTGTACTCAAGAAAATAAACGCAACACTTGCCGAAAAGATTATATGTCACGGATTTTCTTCATCTGCAAAATTTGTATTAAGATACGCAACTTGTTATCCTGAAAAAGTAAGTTTATTAATCGCTGGTGGCTTTGGAAATCAAGCATTTGTTCCTCTTGAAAAAATAACAATTGAGAATAAAGAAATTGAATTAATATATCCAATTGGTGTTAAAGATATAAATTATATAACCGGAAGACCTTTCGATTATCATAATTTTAAAGAAATGAAACAATTCTATTTTATTGGTGCAGAAGAAAATGAAAACAATGATACTGCTTTTAATTTTAGACATACTGATGAAGATATAAAAGATATTTATGAAAAAGTTTTTGGTAATATTTATCAAAACAGATTTGATAAATTAGCTCAAATCTATAAAGATTTGGGATATGATAGTGTTGAGTTTGTAAGATATCCAAATTATGGACATAGCGGTACTCCAGGTATCCAGCATACAACAGAATTAATCTTAAAATATAGAAGCATTTAGCAACAAAAAACCTTCAGTGAAATCACTGAAGGTTTTTCGTGCTGTGGAAATCGTAACCTGCGAGATGAAGTGGTTTAGCCGTAATGCTTAGCGGTGAGAGTCTTGTAAGTGGAATTATATCGAATTAAATCCAATCTCCAAATCTTCTAATATACAACTTCTTCACCACAGAAGCCACAAAACAATACAAAATAGGAATTCCTACAATAACTGCAATATATTTAAGTGGCATAGCTACTAATCCCAAAAATGCACCAATAAATGTGTATGGAATTACAATTGCTATAATACTCAATATAATAGAAGT
>CANQKT010000023.1 GCA_947624525.1 uncultured Clostridia bacterium
TTCTATTGTAGCTTATCAATTGACTCTATTGTATACTTATTTTTCTTAAATAGCAAATTAACTATAATCTCTAAATACTTAATTACAATAGTCATAATTATAAAAAATCCCAAAAATCCAAATGCCATAAACAACATCGTGGTTGTCCATCCTCTAACAGGAGCACCAATAACAAATATTACTATTGTGTATATTAAAGCACATAATGTAGCTATAATCATAATAAGAGACATTGTTATAGAAAATTTATATCCTATATTAGTAAACAATATTAAAGAATTAATTGCAAGTTCTCTCCTCGATTTCTGTGTTTCTTTATCAAATTTTCTTTTTGTCTTATTATTAGTTGAATATAATAAATTATATGTTTTTAGTCCGCAGTTGGCATAAAATACTTTGCGGTAAGTTACATTTTTGCCCATTGCATTTACTCTATTAATTGCTCTTCTAGATATTATCCTAAATGTTTCTGTATGTATTTTTTGATTTACTCCTGAATATTTATTAAATATTTTATAAAAGATTGTTGATGTTTTATTATTTCTGTCTTTTGACGTTGCACTAACTATATCAAAACCTTCTAGACATTTTGTATATACATCTATTATTGTTTTTTCTTCTATGTCACTTTCTACACTATCAAATTCTAAAACGAAATCTCCAATTGCTAAATCCACTCCTGCATTCATAGATAATTCTATACCTTGGTAAAAACTCATATTTACAATAGTTACAGTTTCATCATTTAATGAATTTGTAAATTCTTTTATTTTTTCAACTGATTTATCTTTTGAAGCGTCATTTACACATATTATTTCATATTTGTTAAAGTTATTTTTTAAAGTTTCATTTATTTTTGTTAAAAATTCTTTTATTTCATTTTCTTTGTTATATACATATATTACAGCTGATATAAAATTTTTTTCTTTATTATTTACCATTTATTAACACCTCATCTAAATCATATACTGTATTTATTTTACCTGAAAGCACACTTATAAATGTTGGATTTGTACTAAATTGTTTAATTATAGTTGGTCTTGAATCATCTATTTCTGATGCTTTAAGTATTGGTTTCATTGAAAATAATGATTTTTGATATTCAAAACCATATTCATCTTTTAAGTATTTCCTTGCTAAGTTCGACATATATGGCCAAGCACTCTCTGGTTTAGCCGGGCAATCATTACAATTTCCTAAATTATTTGGCAAGCAAAATCCATTACTTTTTTTCTGACACTCAAAAGTAGGTAAACTTTCATAGCTTGTCTTATGTGGAGTGAAAGTTACAGATGTTAATGAATGATATCCTGTTTTACCAAATGGCATTATTGAAAAGAAAGGTCCATCCATAACAGTTATACCTACATTTTTCAATTTTTCATTTACATTGCATAATATAATTTCACATAATTCATATTTTATTTTAAATTTCTCATATCCTAACTTGTCCAAAATCTCATTTGTACTGGCGTAAGTACAGTTTAATACGAATTTAGTTGCATAATTTTTTTCATCATTTTTTAATTTAAATTTATATAAATTATCTTGCATTTGTATTGTGTCAATCTCAACATTATATTTTATTTCTACATTTGGGTATTTTGATAATTGTTCTAAAAAATATTTTTTTAAAATTTGTGCATCATATGTATATTCTTTAGTTAAAAATGTTCCATCACACATACCATCTTTGAAATATTTCTCATTTGGCAATGTTTCGCACATTATATTTGCATCTTTGCAAAACTTTTTAAATTGAGTAGCATTTGTCCATGAAAAATTCGCGGACGTAGCATATACTTGATCAAATTCATTTAGGATACAAAAGTCATAATCTTTATTAAACCTTTCGAAATACCCCGCTGATTTAATAGCCGTTGAATATGACCTAGGATAATGATAGCCCATATGAACTCTAGCTTGATTTATATAAGTTGCACGTTTAAATGCTTCTGCATCTTTTTCTAAAACTAAAACTTTTTCATTATTTTTTGCACAAAATAATGCTGAATATAGTCCATAAATTCCCGCTCCTATAATTATTTTATCATACTCCATAACTTACTCCTTTTTATGTTGCATTTATTTTACATTATATTTTCCAAAAAGATTTAAAAACAATATTTTCATCAAATCAGAATTTCCTTTAAAGAAACTGATCTTAGTTGGCGTTTTTCCTTTTTTAGGATATTCTCTCCTAACTGGTACTTCACATGTTTTCATCTTAAGTTGAGATGCTTTAACAGATAAAAATGCTAGTAATTCATATGTTGCAAAAATATCTCTAAATGGTTGCACTTCAGGATGTGTTAGATATTTCTTAGAATATGCTCTATAGGCATTTGTAGTATCTGTAAATCTTTTCCTTGCAGTTATTGATATAATTGGTGCATGTATTAATTTAACAGAAATAAGTCTTATTAATGGTGTATTGATAGCCTGCCCACCTTTTATAAATCTAGAACCTTGTATAAAATCATAACCATCTTCTAATTTTTCTATAAATTTAGGAACGTCCTCTATACTATCTTTGTTATTTCCGTCTATTGTAATTATACCTTCATATCCGCGATTTAAAGCAAAATAAAAGCCTGTTCTTAGTTGTGCACCCTGTTTTCCTGGCCCTTTTTTTACAATTAATGTATTCACTCCAAGACTTCTTAATAATTCTTCTTGAGTAGAGCCATCTGTTGAGCCACCATCACACAAAATAATATCTGCTATATTATTTATTCCATACTCTTTTGCTCTTTCTAATTCTTTTTTTATTTTTTCACCTTCATTTATTATTGGTATACATATGCAATATTTAGTTTTTTTCCCTTCAAATTCTGTGCATTCCATGTCAGGAACACCTTTTATATTTGTATATATCATTATTCTCTCCCTATATATTAAAAATTTCATTTATGTATTCTATACTATCAATTATATCTTGAATTGAGTCTGTCTTTTTCATTTCTAATGATACATATTTATTATAATTATTATTTCTTAAAAACTCACTAAGTTTATTATGTTCATCTCTGTGTTCTATTTTTGCTAAATTAGGTTCACTTATATGAATATGATTTACTAAATTCATATTTTTAAATACAGTATCTAAACTATCCTTGTTTTCGATTATTGTTCCAAAATCTACATTTACTTTTATACCATCTGAATTTATTTTTTTTACTATGTTAAAAGCTTGCTCAGTAGTATTTATAAAGTTTGTACCATATATTGTTGGATTAGGCTCAATAGATAATGTTGTATTATTATCTTTAGCATATTGTCCTAGTTCTCTAAAAAAATATATAATATCATCTTCACTCTTATCATCTGGTATTATTCTATTTTTTGGACATCCGAATACTAAATTTTTGCATTCTATCTCTCTTGCAAAATCTATAGCTTTTTTAGTATATTCCATTAATCTTTTTGCATCTTCTTCATAGAATATATTACCTTGCTGACCATACCATATTGATTGCAT
>CANQKT010000024.1 GCA_947624525.1 uncultured Clostridia bacterium
ATATCTCCTCATTACTGACAGCAAATAAGACTTTCATTTGTTACCCCCTTCCAAATTTTACAAATATTGCAAATGCAAGTGGTAAAATTTGGCAAATAATTAAAAGTGTTACACATGTAACTATAAATGCCATACCTCTTTCTAAGGTATCTAATTTTCTTACACCAATTACATATTGATGTATAGCTCCAATAGCTATTCCTAGAAAACCAATTGGTATACTATAAATTCTAACTATATTTAAGATATATGCAACAGTTCCATATGCATCTGAACCATATCTTTCTTTATAGTCTTCTAATGAATTTGTAACATTTTCTTTTAATTCTACTATTTTACTTTCTGTATTTTCATCTATTGCTCTTTCATTTGTAGCATATACATAATTTTGCATGAATATTGCTCCAATTATTAGCATAATTACTGTTATAATTATTATTTTTAATTTCATTATTTACCCCTTTCTTACCTTATACTTATTCTTGCCTTTATATCATACAATAAATTACGAAAAATATCAAGATTTTTTTATAATTTATTGTATAAATATTTCATATGATTATATACTGCATTTGCCCAATTTTTATCTGTGGCATATTTTACATTTACTCCCATTAGTGTTGGTCCATTATAATATGTTCCTACAGCTTGTTCTCCTCCATAAATATTGGTTCCCTTAGGATTTAAATAATATTTTACTAATACTCTAGCTATTAAATCTATACATTCTGAATAGTTTGAAAAATTATATGCACCATTATATGGATTAGAATCATACGCTCCATAGCCAAATAAATTATTTTTATCTCTTGCAATTTTCGAAGAACCCCAAGCACTTTCATGTATTCCCATTGCTGCTACAAAAACTCCATTTATATTATATTGTTTTTCTATGTAATAAAAATACTCCGCATTGTTTTTAAATATTTCATTTTTGTCATTATTATCTTTTAATATGTTCTTAAACTGATCTAATGTTAAACCACTTGGTTTATTAAGTTCCATTTCAAAACTTAAATTTGAAATTAGTTCTGCTTTATTTTTTGCTGTTCCGCAAATTTGTATTTTGTGTTTTTTCATTTGCATTTATATTAGTTGTAGCTTCTGACTTTACATATCCGCACAATACTAGAATATGATATTTTATACCAGTCCCCATGAATTTCTAGCACTTTTATTTCGTCTTGATTATGTAGAGTTGCTACTTTTTGTGATTGCTCATTGGGCTCATACATAACAGATAATCTATCTGATGTTATATATAAATTATCACCAACTTTAGCCTTATAATTATTTGTATAATTTGCAGTACCAATTTCAACTATCTTATTTAAAGCACCTTTTGTTATTTTACTTGAAATTTGTTCTTCTGAAATTAATTGTTCATTTTGATATGTTCTTTTTATTGTTATTTGCTGTTTTCCTTCTCTTCCTTCTTGTACTACTTGCATTGTTCCTTTTGCCAAATTTGCATTGTTTATATATTTTGTTATATACTCTAATGTAGTTTCCTCAATGGCATACTCTACTTTCGTATCTTGATTTACATTTTTATTTATTATTTCGTCTATATCTATTTTTTTTGCTTCACTTATTTTTAGAATTTCTATATCACTTGATACTTCCTTTGCATATACCTTACTTTTTACAAAATAAAAATTATAAAATATTACTATATACAATAAACTAATAAGAAATATGAAAAATGTAATTACATATTTTAATGTTATTTTTATATGTTTTTTTTCTTTTGATTTCATATAATCACCTACTATTATTTTACCTTTTATGTTTTTTTTTGTCAATCAATAATTTGTGGTAATTTATACTCTTGATTTTATTTGAATTTTATAATATTATATATCTACCGATAGATAGGAGGTAATTTATGAATAAGAAAAAATTAATTTTAACAATAATAACTTTTGTGCTATTTGTCGTTGTTTTTGTTCTTGCTTGTATGTTATTTAATAAATATATTTTAAAATTTAATTTTGAAAAAGATATTTTATCTTTTGCCGAAAAAAATGATAAAGTTGTTTTTTATATAGATAAAATAGTTTTTTTCAGCAGTTGTGATTCTAAAAATAAAACTGATTACATTAATAATTTTACTATTGATAATTTATACCAATATACAGATTTAGCAATTTATATAAATAATCAATCTACAGATGAAATAAACTCTGAAAATACTTTAAAAAGAATTTCTATAAGTAATATTCAATTTAATAAAAAACCTGAATTAGGTAATGCAAAATTATTTTTTAAAAGTATTAATAATTTTGCTAAAAGCGATTTTAAAGATACTGATGAAATTACAGATTCTTTAGATTTTGATATTACTTCTCAAGATAAAACTAATTTAGATTTTCCTACTCTTTATAATAATTTAGCAAATCCAATTACTTTAAGCTATGTAAATCAAAATATAAAATCAAATTATCAAATTACTGATATTTCTATACCTCTTAGCTATGATGGTTCTTTATTAAAGAGATGTAATGTTGATTTAAGTTCAATTTCTTGCAATCTTTCATTTGATATTAATATTACAAATAATTTAGATGAGAATTTTAAAAGTAGTGTTTTTATAGATATTCCTTTAGAAATTAATGATAAGTCAATTTATGATGGAAATATTAGTTTTTCTAAAAATGTGAATTTTATTTTTTACAGATTTTAAATAATAATAATTCCATATATTCATTGCTTATCCAAAGGAAGCATATATCGTTCATTTGAACGATATATGCTTCCTTTTAACTCAGTCATGAAGATCTCGAATAACAATCCTAAGCGTATTGTCAGAGTAGCCTTTATCAGGCTCAGCCCATGCTCTAAATGATGCTGGATGTTTATCACCAGAGTTAAAAGACGTGCCATGACCTCCTCTAATGATTCTATGATGGTCATACAATTCTGACCGTTCTGTTGTCCATATTGAACAATTACCAAAGAAGTTATCTAAGCGATTAATCATCCATGAAGGATTTTCGCCTGTTTTAGCTAATACAA
>CANQKT010000025.1 GCA_947624525.1 uncultured Clostridia bacterium
TACTTGTTTTTGTACAAATACTTCTTATAATTTATATTTAATTAACTTTTTAGAAACTTTTGTTCTTTTACATTATTACTATTTATCTCAATAACACAACTTGTAATTAAGTAAAATAATATAGAGCCCTCTAAGTTAGAGAGCTCTATCGTTCAGGTGCAGTTTATTGGTTAATATTTTAGTAAAGAGTAGCTCTATTAACATTTTCTATAATTTCTATAAAACACTTTGAGCTATCGCTATGCTTTTCAGTTATAAGTCTAAAGAGGTCTTCAGTTAAAAAAAATTGTTTGATTTTATTAGAATCCAAACTTAATGTCATGTGAGTCATGTGACCTGTTTGAAGCTCCCCTATACCACTCTCTATTGCAAAACCCAAATAAGAACCGTAATAAATCTCTTCATCCATTAGTTTTGTTGTAAGCAACGTCCACAACACATTTGACAATGTACCTGAACAAAAGCCAATAAAATAGCTACGCCCGCCAAAAAAATATACGGAAAACCGATTTGTTTCAAGACTATCAAATTCAAATATATCTCCTCCATTTTCAATAATCATATCTAATTCACTTAACAGATACTCTTTTTCAAAATCAGAGAAGATTGGTTTTAGATATCTTGCATTTTTTTCTTTTGTATCTCTAAAAAACATATTTTCCCTCCTAAAATTATTTAAGACACAAGTGAGCTGACCTTCATCACTTGCTTTGGTTTTGCTAGTGTTCTGACCTCTCAAAATTATTTGATAATTTACACTAGCTCCTACTATATTCACGGATTGTTCTATTGCTAGACAATCCGATTATTAAAATTATGAAATTATAATAGCACAGATTTATGTAAATGTCAATTATATTTCCTGTATTTGTGCGGTTGTATTGATTAATTATGTTTATTATTTCTTGTACTTAATATTACAACTTCAGTACCAATTCCAAATAATGATAATACCATTAAATTACTATTTTGCTTAATAACTTACTTGATTTCTCAAACAAATTGTACCATAACTATCCCAACAAAAACAATACTTTGAACAAATTTTATCTAACATAATTTTTACTTTTTCCTTTGCCTTTAACTCTCTCAATTTCCTTTAATCTCTGTTTTTCTTTAACAACTGCTTTTTCAGCTTCTTTCTTCCATAAAATAGTTCTTCTTTCAATCATATATAAATTTTGAATGTCCTCATTTAAGCTTTTTATCTTTGGTGCTAGTTCTTTAATTTGTTTTTCATAATCATCAATATCTTCCTGCTTTACTGACTTTCTTTTCTTTCTTTGTAAATTTTCTCTTGTTCCTTTTAATTCTCTTACTTCATCTTCTAGTTTGCCTCTATAATCGTTCAAATCGTCCAGAGAGCTAATTTTATTTTTGCTTAATAAAACTGCTTGTCTTGATAGTTGATTCATATATTTTCGCTCAATTTTCATTTCTTTAGTTAGTGGTACTCTAACATTTCCAAAATCCATTCTGGCAGGTAGTGGATCAATCCTTAATAACAAACAAAAAAGCAAATATAATAATGGTAACTTATTAATTTCTCTAGTTCTTCTTATTTCAAGCAATTTTTCATATGTTTCTCTATTGGCTATATATCTTTTTCCATTTGCTTCATAGTTTGGTTCAGTAGGTCTGTCATAAAGAATTCTATTTTTAACTTCTTGACACGAATATTTATCGCCAAAATATTTATTTAAAAGTATTACTCTACCTCTTGTATCATCATATACAATTAATCCGTCATCATCTGTTATTATACTTTCATATCCTAACTTCGCCATTCTACTATTAAAATCTCTTTCAGACCAAGCACTTTCAATACATCTATCTGCATCTCTTTTTATCATTTGTAAATAAGGATTTTCATTTGCAAACTTTTTGTAGTATCCTTTTCTTTTCCAAGGCTTATCTAGTGTAGAAAGCCCATAATATTGGCATATAAAATCTGATGTAGCTCTAATATAATCTCTTGAGCAGTAATTATCATAAAACTTTTTTCCTGTTTTCAATGATACTGAATTAATTACAATATGGTTGTGTATGTTCTCTGTATTTAGGTGGGTAGCAACTACAATTTCAAAGTCCTTACCAAATATTTCATTTGCATAATCTAATCCGATTTGATGAGCTTTTTCTGGTGTAACATTATCTTCTTTTGCAAATGATTGAATTAGATGATAGCCTATTATTTTTTCTTTGCCTTTATTAAATCTGTTTTTAGTATTGTTCATTTCTTCAAAGGCAGTTTCAGGCAGACAATTTATTCCAGAAACATATTTCATTTCATCTGTTTTATCTCCGTTCATAACATATTTAATTAATGAATCTAGTCTTGTAAATCTTTTATATAATTGTGTAATTGCCATAGCTTACATCTCCTATAAATATTTTTCTCTTAAATCACTTATAAACTTCTTAACTTCTGTTTCAAATGCAATTAACTGTCTAGCATCTATCTCATATCCACTGTTTGCTGACTTTGCAATTTGATTTATATTTGTTGCAATACCTCGTAGGTTGTCTAACATATCAAAAAATCTTTCATCTGGTCGTTCTTTTATTTTTTCTCCTAAGATACACATTCTAAAAAAGTTTGACTCTGATAATCCTGTTTGCATACACTTTTGTTTTAGCATTTGATTTTCTTTTGCGTTTAAGTAAAATGATTTTTTTATGTCTCTGTTTCTCATCTAAACATTTCTCCTTCCTAAGTCAATTTTTCTTTAGGAAAATTGACAAATATTTTGTAAAACTTTTTCTAAAAGTTTTGTTAAAAGTCAATTTGAAATAATTGAGCTTTTTGAATTTGGTGGGAGCACAAATTCATGGCTTGCATTATTCAAATTCATCATGCTTTTCAAGTCTATAATCTACGTTTTTTTACATTCTAAAAG
>CANQKT010000026.1 GCA_947624525.1 uncultured Clostridia bacterium
TTAATTCGAATCAAATTAATATATTAGTGCTAAAAATGTTGAAATCTAAAGGAAACCCCAACAAAAAAAACTCATACTTTTTTTAATAACTAGTTGTAAATTATAAACTTTTATGTTATAAAATATAGTGATTGTTTATACATTATTGAATGGAGGTATTTTTCTTGGAAAAATTAGTTATTAATGGTGGTACTCCTCTAGTTGGAGAAGTTACTATCGGTGGTGCAAAAAATGCTGCAGTTGCTATATTACCAGCTGCTTTACTTATAAATGGTAAGTGTACTATAGAAAACTTGCCTAATATTAGTGATGTTAAGATATCATGTGAAATTTTATCAAAACTAGGAGCGAAAATAGAATGGATTGATAAACATACTATTACTATTGATTCTACTGATCTATGTGTTCATAAAGCACCTATGGATATGACCAGTAAGTTTAGAGCGTCTTATTATTTAATTGGATCTCTTTTAAGTAGATGTAAGGACGTAGAAGTTGGATTACCCGGAGGATGTAATTTAGGTGCTAGACCTATAGACCAACATATTAAAGGTTTTGAAGCCTTAGGTGCTACCGTTACCGTTTCAAATGGGAAAATAAAAGCTACTGCCGATAAGTTAGTTGGAAATTCAATCTATTTAGATATTGTATCAGTTGGTGCAACAATAAATGTAATGCTTGCAAGTGTTTTAGCTGAAGGTACTACTACTATTGATAATGCTGCAAAAGAACCACACATAGTTGATGTCGCAAATTTTTTGAATACAATGGGTGCTGATATACGTGGAGCAGGAACTGATGTTATAAAAATAAACGGTGTATCTGAATTAAAGGGAGGAGCTACTTATTCTGTTGTTCCTGATCAAATTGAAGCTGGTACTTTTATGGTTGCAGCAGTAGCCTCTAAAGGTAATGTACTTATTAAAAATTGTATTACAAAACATTTGGAATCTCTTACTTCAAAAATATTAGAAATTGGTGGAAATGTTGAAGATGATGGAGATCAAATTCGAGTATGGTGTAATACTAGACCTCAAAAAGCTAATATAAAAACCTTGCCTTATCCGGGATTTCCTACAGATTTACAGCCTCAAATGGGTGTTGCTTTGTCAATTGCAAATGGGACTAGCATTATAAATGAAAGTATTTGGGAATCTAGATTCCAATATACAAATGAACTTAATAAAATGGGAGCTAAAATATCACCTCAAGGAAAAACAGCAATTTTCGAAGGTGTTGAAAAATTATCTGGTGCTCCTGTTTATGCAACAGATTTAAGAGCTGGTGCTGCATTAATAATTGCTGGTATTATTGCTGAAGGAACAACTGAACTATATAATTTATCTCACATTGATAGAGGTTATGAAAATATTGAAGAGAAATTTAGAAAATTAGGTGCTGATATTACTCGTGTTAAAGAATAAAGAAAAGGATGAATAAAATGTTTAATTTTTGTAGCTTATTTAGTGGAAGTTCTGGTAACTGTAGTTTTGTACAAACAAGTACAACAAAATTATTAATTGATTGTGGAGAAAGTGCAAAAAAAATTGTAAATTCACTCGAAGATATTGATGTTAACGTTCAAGATATTAACGCAATTTTAATTACTCATGAACATATTGATCATGTTAAATCTCTAGGAACTTTATCTAGAAAATATAACATACCTATTTATACAAATTTGGAAACTTTAAATGCAATGCCTGAACAAATTAAGAAAATAAAAACAGATAATGTTCATCTTTTTGATTATTCTAGCGATTTCTGTATTGGAGATTTGCAGATACACCCTTTCCCTATTCCTCATGATGCTGCAAATCCTTCTGCTTTTAATATTTTTTATAATAATAAAAAAATTAGTATTGCTACTGATATAGGTCATGTTACTCCAGAAATTATCAATAATTTAGAAAACAGTACATTTTTATTATTAGAATCTAATTACGATTCTAATATTTTAAAATGCTCTACATATCCATATCATTTAAAAGAACGTATTTCTGGTCCATTAGGTCATCTCTCAAATAATATGGCAGGTACAACTATTTCTCATTTAATAAATACTGGTGTAAGAAACGTTATGTTGGGACATCTAAGTAAAGAAAATAATTTTCCTGAACTTGCTTATAAGACAGTTATGGAAGAAATAATTTATAATAATTATCCAGAAAATTCTATTCAACTTAGTGTTGCTACTAGATATAACCATACACCTATCATTGATGTAGTTTAAAAAAGAAGGGATTTATTATGTTGAAAATTAATATTATATGCATCGGCAAAATAAAAGAGCAATTTTTTAGGGATGCAATAGATGAATATTCTAAACGTTTAAATAAATATTGTACATTAAATATCCTAGAATTACCTGATGAGAAAATTCCTAACAATGCTAGCGATAAAGAAATTTCTATTGTAAAGGATAAAGAAGGTCAAAATATTTTTAATAATTTAAAAAAAGATTCATACATTATATGCTTAGATTTAAATGGCAAGCAATTTACTTCTGAAGAATTTGCCAGTAAAATAAATAATATATCTTTGAATTATAATAGTACTATATCTTTTATTATTGGAGGTTCACTTGGTATATCAAAAAATATTTTAAATATATCAGATGAATCAATTTCTTTTTCTAAGATGACTTTTCCACATCAATTATTTAGGGTTATTTTATTGGAACAAATTTATCGTTCTTTTAAAATAATAAATAATGAAACTTATCATAAATAATTATTTATATGGTAAGTTTTTTTTGTTATTTTATTTATTATTTTATTTATTATTTTATTTTTAATTAATTATTTTATTTAATTTTTTATTATTTAATTTACTTTATTATTATATTACTTAATATATTATAAATTTTTATTAAATAATATATTTTTTACAAATATATATAACTTGCAAAGGAAAATAAAGCTTTAGTCTTTTATGTTGGGGGACACGCTTAAAGAACTAATTTAATTAAAGAAAAAATTTTTAAAAAAAATTACTAACAAAACTAATATATTTGGGGCATATTTATTTTTTAATTATTAATTATTTTCCTTTGCAAAAATAATAACTATTTTATTTTTTATTTTTATTTTTTATTGATTTAATTTTTTATTAAGATATTTAACTATAATTTTTTTTAATAAAAAATCTACCAGAAAAAAAATAATTATGAATATAATGATTTTACAAATCATTATTTATCCTCCTGAAAATAAAATTATTTGTATGCTAAAATAATACAACCCTTTTTTTGATTTGTCAAGAATTTTCGTACGACAGATTTCTACAAAATATTACAAATGATTACAGATACAAGCATTCCAACTATATCTCCTATTAGTGCAGCCATTAATATACCTCTTGTTTTTTTTATTTTTACACAACTTGTATAGACAGCTATTGTATACAAAGTTGTTTCCGTAGATCCCATAATTACAGAAGCAATTTGTCCTATCTTTGAATCAACTCCATAACTATTCATTATGTCTGTAGCAACAGCCATTGACGCACTTCCTGAGATTGGTCTCAAAATAGCTAAAGGCATTATTTCTTTTGGTATATTAAACCCTTCAATTACAGGAGATATAAAATTTATTATTACATCCAAAATTCCTGAAGCTCTCAATGCACCTACTGCGACAAATAGTCCAACTAATGTCGGAAAAATATTATATACTATACTTACTCCTTCTTTAGCACCCTCTAAAAAATTATCATATACTTTATTTTTCTCAATTAGACTATATGTAATTATTATTAGTATTATTGCTGGCATGGCAATCATAGAAATATAATTAATTATACTCATATATTTAATTCCTTTTTTTCCTTTTTATTATTATTTTTGTAACCATTACAGCTATAATAATCGAGCAAATACTGGCCCCCCACACAGGTGTCACAATAGCTGTAGGATTATTTGAATTTAATGAAGTTCTTATTGCAATCACTGTTGTTGGTATCAATTGTAATGAAGCTGTATTTATAACTATAAACATCATCATTGAATTTGATAATGTATCTTTTTTCTCATTAACTTCCTGCATACTTTTCATAGCCTTTATACCTAACGGTGTTGCAGCATTTCCTAGACCAAAAATATTTGCTACCATATTCATAGCAATTTCTTTTTTTATTTTTTTCTCTTTATTTATTTCAGGAAATAATTTTTTTATAATTGGATTTAACAGTTTTACAATTTTATCAATTAATTTACTTTTATAAGCTATTTGCATTATGCCGTTCCACAAGCACATTGTTCCTAAAAATGTTAAACTCAACTCTACTGCATTTTTAGTTGATTCAAATATTACGCTATTTACTTTGTCTACATTACCAGAAAAAAAAGCATATACAAAGGCTACAATAATAAAAATCGGCCATAATATATTTAGCATTTTTTCACATCCAATTCTTTTAATTTTATTTAACAATATTTTACTTATGTATATTTTTTTATAATATTATTCTTATTATTTTAATATAGAACAAATTACTAATAATATTTATCAATTTTAGTAGAGTAGTCAAAAAAATTTTTGTAAGGTATTGACAACCCCCTAACAAATATGCTAATATATATTTGTTGTTAAACAACTGGAGAGGTGGTCGAGTTGGTTTATGGCACCAGTCTTGAAAATTGGCGTAGGTTTGTAGCCTACCGTGGGTTCGAATCCCACCCTCTCCGCCAAACTTGCTAAAGAAAAAATAAATGTACAACAGCAAGTTGGTACATTTATTTTTTTATTTATATTTTATTATACTATATAAAATGCTTTATTTGGAGGCGTACCCAAGAGGCTGAAGGGGATTGTTTGCTAAACAATTAGGGTTCGTTAAGGGCCGCGGAAGTTCGAATCTTCTCGCCTCCGCCAAATACATTTATATAGTATTTTTTTTATATATAAAAATAGTAAAATTAAATATTTTAAAAATAATTAATTTTACTATTTATATATTTTTTACGTAATTATCAAAAATTTGATTAAAAGCTAAACATTTACACTATCTTTATTTTCATCAAAATTTTCTTTTTTATTTGCATTTTTCATTTCATCTCTCATTTTCAAATTGTCTTTAGCCACAGTTATAAATAATTTTAGCCTATTTGTCTGATTAGTCTCACTTGCACCGGGATCATAATCAATAGGTGCAATATTAGCATCAGGATATTTAGAACGAATTGTTTTTATTACACCTTTACCAACAACATGATTTGGTAAACAAGCAAATGGTTGTACACATACAATATTAGGAATACCATGCTCAATATATTCTATCATTTCAGCAGTTAAAAACCAACCTTCTCCTGTTTGATTTCCAATTGATAATATATCTTTTACTTTATCTTCTAATTCCCAAATATTACATGGCAATAAATATCCCTTTTTTGATTTTTTAAGTGCTTCAACTTCATCTTTTTCTAGAATATCTATTAATTTAATTACAGTTTTAAAAATACTTGCTTTAAAACTTCCTGTTTTAATTAGCTGATTAAAAGTTATCTTATGTGTGCAAATAAATTTAATAAATCCCATAAAATCTGGTAAAATAACTTCAGCCCCATCTTGTTCTAATTTATTTACAATAAAATTATTTCCGAATGGATGATATTTAATTAATACTTCACCAACAATCCCAACTTTTGGTTTTTCAACTGACATATCTAATTCTATTTTTTCAAAATCTTCAACTAAATCGTAAATACTTTTCTTAAATTCTTTCATTGTTGATTTTTCAATTAATTTTTTACATTTTTCCATCCATTCATTAAATAATTTATCAGATTCACCTTTGTTAACTTCATATGCTCTATTTTTAGTAACTAATTTTTGCAATAAATCAGCATATACACACATTTTAATTAATCTTTCTATTAAAGGTATTGTAATTTTAAATCCCGGCATTTTTTCCATTCCAACTACATTGAAGGAAATAACTGGAACATTTGCAAAACCTGCATCCTTTAAAGCTTTTCTAATAAATCCTATATAATTTGTTGCTCTACATCCACCACCAGTTTGGGAAATTATCAAAGCTGTTTTATTTAAATCATATTTTCCTGATTCTAATGCTTCTATCATTTGACCTGTTACTAATATTGATGGATAACATGCATCATTATTAACATATTTTAAACCAGTTTCTACTGTATGATTTGTGCAATCCCTTAACAATTCCAATTTATAGCCTGATGATTTTACAGCTACCTCTAATAATTCAAAATGAATTGGTGCCATTTGTGGACATAAAATAGTATAAGTATCCTTCATTTCTTTTGTAAAAATTTTTCTATTTACGCTATAATCTCCATCGCCTTTTTCAATTTTTGAAGCTAATCTTTTATTCATACTTGCAATCAAAGATCGTATACGTATTCTTACTGCCCCTAAGTTATTTATTTCATCAATTTTAATTAAAGTATACATTTTTCCAAAACTTGTTAGTATTTCTTCTACTTGATCAGTTGTAACTGCATCAACACCGCATCCAAAAGAATTTAATTGCACTAATTCCAAATTATCAGTTCTTCCAACAAAATCTGCAGCATTATATAATCTTGAATGATATGTCCATTGATCTACTGCACGTAGTGGTTTTCTCTCTGTTGTTAAATGGCAAACACTATCCTCTGTTAGTACAGCTAAGCCTAAGCTTGTAATCAATGTATCAATACCATGATTTACCTCAGGATCCATATGATATGGTCTACCACTAAGTACAATTCCTTTTAAATTATTTTCATTTAAATATTTAATTGTTTCTTCTCCTTTAGTTCGAATATCATTTTTATATTTTTGATATTCTTCTTCAGCTTTTTTTGCAGACTCAATTAATTCTTTTTTACTGAATTTATAACATGCAAATTCAGGTAAATCTAAAATTGTTTCAGCTAGCCTTTTTGCTTCAAATGGTAAAAAAGGATTAAGAAAATTTATACTTTTGATTTTTAATTCCTCAACATTATTTTTTAGAACCTCTGGGTAAGAAGTTACAATAGGACAATTATATCTGTTATTTGATTCTTTGAATTCCTTTCTTGAATATGGAATACATGGATAAAAAATTGTAGTTATTCCTGAATCTATTAAACTTATAATATGTCCATGTGAAAGTTTAGCTGGAAAACATACTGATTCTGATGGCATAGATTCTATACCTTTTTCATATGTTTTTCTACTACTTTTTTCTGATATTATTACTCTAAACCCTAAATTAGTTAGAAATGTAAACCAAAATGGATAGTCTTCATACATATTCAAAACCCTAGGGATTCCTATTGTTCCACGTTTTGCTTCTGTTGCATCTAATGGTGTATAATCAAAAGTTCTTTCATATTTATATTTAACTAAATTTGGAAGGTCCTTTGTATTTTTTTCAATTCCCTCACCTTTTTCACATCTATTCCCAGTAATACATCTACTTCCATCATTAAATTTATTAATAGTTAATAAACAATGATTTTCACATCCTTGGCAACGAACATGTGATGTTTGTATTTCTAAATTATCTAATTCTTCAAATTTTAAAATTTTTGAATAATACTCCATGTTCATATTTGCTTCATATTGTTGCTTTGCTAGTAGTGCAACACCATATGCTCCCATTAAACCTGCTATATCTGGCCTTACTACATTTTTCCCAACTATTAATTCGAATGCTCTTAAAACTGCATCATTATAAAATGTTCCACCTTGAACAACAATATTATCGCCTAAAGTTTTCATATCTCTAATTTTCATAACTTTTTGAATAGCATTTTTTATTACAGAATATGATAACCCTGCTGAAATATCACCAACAGTATAACCTTCTTTTTGAGCTTGTTTGATTTTTGAATTCATAAAAACTGTACATCTAGAACCTAAATCTACAGGATTTCTTGATTCAATTGCACTATTTACAAATTCATTAATATCTAAATTTAAACTTTTTGCAAATGTTTCTATAAATGATCCGCAACCAGAAGAACACGCTTCATTAAGCATTATATTATCAATAGTTCCATTTTTTATTTTTATATATTTCATGTCTTGACCACCAATATCTACAATACTTGTAACCTCAGGCATGAATTCCTTAGCTGCTGTATAATGGGCTATTGTTTCTATTTCATTTAAATCTATTTTTAACGCAGTTTGAATTAGTTTTTCTCCATAACCAGTCACTCCACTATATCTTATTTTTGCATCATATGGAATTTTTGAGTATAAATCTTTTAGCATTTTTATAACACTATTTAGAGGATTTCCTTCATTACTTCCATATAATGAATATAATAAATTTCCATCTTTATCAATTAATACAAGTTTTGTAGTTGTTGAACCTGCATCAATTCCTATATAACAATCTCCTTTATATGAAGATAAATCTTCTTTTTTTACTTTATCTTTATTATGTCTAACCTTAAAATCCTCATAATCTGCATTAATAGAAAATAATGGCTGTAATGGTGTAGATGTTTTATCATGAGAATTTTTTAAAACTTGGATTTTACTACTTAAATTTTGTGATGTAACCTCTGATTTACTTACGGAGTCAAGAGCTGCACCCTTTGCAACAAATAAATGAGCTTCTGATGGAACTATTATTTGTTCATCCTTTAAATTCAATGTTTCAATAAATCTATTTCTTAATTCAGATAAATAATTTAATGGTCCACCTAGAAATGCAACATTACCTCTAATTGGTCTTCCACATGCTAGACCACTTATTGTTTGATTTACCACTGCTTGAAAAATTGATACCGCAATATCTTCTTTAGCTGCTCCCTCATTTAAAAGTGGTTGCACATCAGTTTTAGCAAAAACACCACATCTTGATGCTATTGGATATATAGTTTTATAATTTTTCGCTAATTCATTTAAACCTGCAGCATCTGTATGTAATAAAGAGGCCATTTGATCTATAAAAGCACCTGTTCCACCTGCGCAAGTTCCATTCATACGTTGCTCTATAAATTTATCAAAATAAATTATTTTGGCATCTTCTCCTCCTAATTCTATTACTACATCTGTTTGCGGAATATATTTTTCTACTGAACGTTTGCATGAAACAACTTCTTGAATAAATGGTAAATTCAAAAAGCTCGCTGCAGACATTGCACCAGAACCTGTTAATGCAATTGTGTAATTATAATCAGGATAATTTTTTATTAAATTTTCTAACACTGTGCATATTGTATTTTTTGTATCTGAATAATGTCTTTGATAATCTTGAAAAACAACATTTAAACTTGAATCCAAAACTACTATTTTAACAGTAGTTGAACCTACATCAACTCCAACATGTAATACCTTATTCATTGGCAAATCACCTCTTAAATATACTATAAAGTTCACTCTTTATTTTATATTGAAATGCGAAATTTGTCAAATTTTTATTGGCTATTATTATTTTGTAAAATTTGGTATAATTGATTAATTTAATTAAATTTTTTTACATATTAAATTATTCAAATTTTAGTTCTAAAAATAGCATGTCTATAATAATATAAATTAAGCAATTATTTTATTTAAGAAAGGATGATAAAATATGAATACAAAAAAAATATATTTTATTACAATTGGTATATTATTAATAATATTGGCAGTAATATTATGGTCTTATTTTAATAGAGATGAAGAAGTAATAAATGAGACTAATGAAATTATTCCAGAAGAAGAAATATCAGATGAACAATTAAGAAATACTATATTATCTTTATATTTTATAAACAAAAATACTGGGGAAATTGAGGTAGAAAGTAAGCTTATAGATGCAAAAAAACTTTTGAATAATCCATATGAGGAATTAATTAATTTATGGATATTAGGTCCAAATAATGAAAATCTAAAAACTGGTTGTTCAAAAGATTTAAAATTAAATAAAGTCACATTAGATGGTGATTGTGTGGTAGTTGATTTTTCCAAGGAATTTATTGAAAAATATGATGGAATGGAAAATAAAGAATCAAATGTTATTTATTGTATCGTTAATACATTAACCGAGTTAACTGAAGTAAATTCTGTTAAAATATTAATTGATGGAACAGAAAATAAATATTTAGGAAGTTTTAATTTATCTGAAAAATATTATAGATTAAATGAATAATTTTTTACAAAATAATAGGAACTATTTAATTTAATTTTTATAGTCTCTATTATTTTTTTAGTGTTTTATATAATTTTAAATATTCTGTTATTTTATTTGTGCTTCTAAGGAAACATTCTACTTCTTTTAAGGATTTTATTGCATTTTCCTTTTTTTGATTAAAATTAAAATTTTTCTTTTTTATATTTTTTTCATCTCTATTTTCTTGTGATGAATTAAATAAATTTTCATGCATATTATTCCCCCTTTTTTACGTAAAAAATTTAATTAGTAACTAATAATTTAAAAATACTTTAAATTATATTTATTTTATTATATAATATTAATTATAAATAAAATTGTTACAGAAAAAGGTGAGGAAAATTTTAAAAGAAAATGAAAGATTAGACGATTTACAAATAAATAATTTAAAAATTATACAAAATAAAAATGGTTTTTGTTTTGGCATAGACAGTATTATACTTTCAGAATTTGCCAAAGACATAAAGAAAAAAACTAAAATAATTGATTTAGGCACTGGAACAGGAATACTAGGGCTATTATTAATTGCCAAATTAGATATTGAAAATGTTTTAGGTGTAGAAGTTCAGCCAGATGTAGCTGACATGGCGGTTAGAAGTATTAAAATAAATAATTTAGAAGATAAATTTAAAATATTAAATTGTGATGTTAAAGATATTTATTTTCATGTAGATAGAGAATCTTTTGACGTTGTTGTATCCAATCCACCATATAAAAAACTTAATACTGGAGGAACAAACGAAAATAGAAAAAAATTAATTTCAAGACATGAAATATTAGCAGATATTTTTGATTTTATTGAAGCATCAAAATATGTTTTAAAAGATAAAGGTTCTTTATATATGGTACATAGACCCGAAAGATTATCTGATATTGTTTATGGATTAAGAAAGAATAATATAGAACCTAAAATAATAAGATTCGTATATTCAAAACAAGATAGTGAGGAAGCAAAATTGGTTTTAATAAAAGCTGTTAAAAATGGTGGGCAATTTTTAAAAATACTTAAACCTTTATTTATATATAAAAATGATGGAAATTATACAGAAGAAATATTTAATATATATAATATTAAATAATAAAACATAACTTGAAAGGATTGATAAAAAATGGAATCTATTGGTAAATTATATTTAGTTGCAACACCCATAGGAAATTTAGAAGACATAACTTACAGGGCCGTAAAAATACTAAACTCTGTAGATGTTGTAGCTGCAGAAGACACCAGACATAGTTTAAAACTTCTTAATCATTTAGGAATATCAAAACCACTAATAAGCTATCATAGACATAGCCAAGAAAATAAAGTAGATTTATTAATTAATAAAATGTTAGATGGCGAAAATATTGCTTTAATAACTGATGCTGGAACACCTGCAATTTCAGACCCCGGTGAAGATGTTGTAAAAATGGCAATTAAAAATAATATTGATGTTATTCCTATCCCCGGAGCATGTGCTTTAATTAATGCTTTAATAGCATCTGGAATGGATACACGAGAATTTAGTTTTTATGGATTTTTACCAATAAATAAAAAATTAAGAAAAAATAAATTCGACGAATTAAAAAAGGAAATAAAAACTATCATATTATATGAAGCACCTCATAAAATTAATCAAACTTTAAAAGATATATTAGATGAATTAGGAAATGTTAATATTGTAATTGCAAGAGAGCTTACTAAAATTCATGAAGAATTTATAAGAGGAAAAATAAGTGATATTATAGATAAAAATTTAGAATTAAAAGGTGAAATTATTATAATAATTGAAGGTAATAAAAATATTATGCTTGATAATAATGTTTCAGCATTATTAAATTGTATGACTTTAGAAGAACATTATGAATATTATAAAAATCAAAATATGGATAAAAAAGAAATAATTAAAAAAATCGCAAAAGATAGAAATACTAATAAAAATGAAATTTATATGAAATTAATTGATAAAAAATAAATAAATTAATTATTAATAAAAAAATAAATTAATTATTTTAAAAAATAATTTAATTATTAAAAAAATAAATTAATTATTTAAAAAAATAAATTAATTATTTAAAAAATTAATTAATTATTTAAAAAAATAAATTAATTATTTAAAAAATAAATTAATTATTTAAAAAATAAATTAATTATTTAAAAAAATAAATTAATTATTTAAAAAAATAAATTAATTATTTAAAAAAATAAATTAATTATTTAAAAAATAAATTAATTATTTAAAAAATAAATTAATTATTAAAAAAAATAATTAATAATTAATTAAAAAATATTTAGCATTAATTTAATAAAATATATATTACAAAAAAGTAGATATAATATTTATATCTACTTTTTTTTCGATTTATTCTTTGTGTTTTTTCTTTTTTTCCGTTAGAGTTGATAATTTTTTTAAACAATTCATACAAATTGGTTTATCCTTATATTCTCTTAATTCTTCAGATTTTCCACAAAATACGCAGTTGCTTTCATATTTTTTTAAAATAATACTTGTCCCATCTACATATATTTCAATTGGATCTTTTTCTGAAAGGTTGAATTTATTTCTTAGTTCTATAGGAATAACAACTCGTCCTAATTCATCTATTTTTCGAATAATACCTGTTGACTTCATAACCATTTCCTCCCAGTTTTGCTGTTTATCTCATTGTAGCATACAATAAAATAAAAAACAATAGTAAATATAAAATAATAAAAATATTTCTAATTTAATTATATTAAATAAAAAACCTCTCCAATGAGCCAAAACAGCACAACTAGATTCTTTCTAGTTGTGCTGTTTTTTAGTTATTCACTATCAATTCCATATGTTACTTTGAATTGACTTAGTGGTATTTCTACCCATTTTTCTTCTTGTGTTTCATTATTTATTGATTCTAGTTTTTCTACTTTTATTTCTTGGACTTTGTAGTCTATCTTTGTTCCATTTTCATATTGTTTTAGATTTTCAAATATTACTTGTCCATCTCCTCTTATTTCTTTTATTAGCTCATTTCCATCTGTATCTACTACTGGTGTTTCCTTACCATTTTCTATTGATACTAACCTTAGGGTTGCTTTGTAATTGCTTATTTCTTCTTTTGGTATATCCCATTGTTTTGTTGCTGTTATGTTTATTAATTTTTCTTGTGTTTTTTCGTAGTAGTAGTATACGTCTTCTACTTCTTTTTCATATTGACCTGTTGCATTTTTTGGGATGACGTATTGGTTGCTGTCGTTTACTTCTAGGGTATAGCCTTGTAGTTCGAATTGTACATGTTCTATTGTGTTATAGTCTTCTCCTGTATTTCCGTATAGGTGTATGTCGTCTTTTAGTGGTATTGGATCAGTATTGTTTTCTTTTCCTGTTCCTTTTAGGTAGTAGTGGATTATTACTTCTTTTTGTTTTTTATTTTGGAAATTAACTTCATATCCATTTTCACTACTGCCATCAACTTTAACTGTTTCAGTCTTACTATCAAGCTCATATCCATCTGGAGCTTGTACTTCTGTTATTTCATAATCTCCACTAGCTACATTTAATATAATCTGTCCATTTTCATTTGTTTCTGCTATTGTGGCTTCATCTTCTATTCCATCTCCATCATTATCATTAGTTTCCTCTTGGTCTTTTTTCAATATTTTAAATATAGCTCCTGATAATTTATTGCCTTCTTCATCTTTTTTGTTTATTATTAATGAACCTTTTTTATCAACAAAATATGCCACTATATTAATATCTTCTGTTACATTTTCGAAGTATTTAGCTGGTAAAACACAATTACCACTATCGTCTGTTGTAAATCCTATTTCTTCACCATTTACGGTAATTTTTTGTAATATATAACCTGTAGTTGGTGCTATGCTAACCTCTACTGTATTCGCTTCTCCATATTTTACTTCTTCAATAAATTTCTTATCTTGGTTTGATCTTTGAGCGTATTTCTGTGAACTTTTTGTTGGCTTTCCAGTAATATTACCACCAGTATAAGTACCTGCAGAATTTATTCCTATTTGTGCTGTTATATCAAAAGTCTTCTTTGTGTTTCCTATAGTTATCTCCGTAGCTCCATCTGTAATACCAACAGGTCCTATATCTAGTGTTGGATATTGATTTTCTTCTTGAATCCATTTACTGTCTTCGCTTTCACCCTTTAATTCCTCACAAAATTCTTCGGTCCTCATATACTCTTCTGTACACTCTTCACACTCAGGTAAACTTCCTGAAATTGTTCCTATATTTGGTCCTATGACATCTATATCATCTAAATAATAATTTTCATTACCACTACTATTATTTCCACATCCATATATTGTTCCTGTATATAAACTTGATGAACTACTGCTATAGCATCCTCCATTGTAGACATTTCCTATATTATATGTGTTCTTAATATAACCGCCACCATACATATATAACTGTCCAACAATACCTCCAACATATTCAGTTGAAGCCCAACTTATAGTGTCTATAACATCTCCTGTATTATATGCATTTTCAATTTGCTTTGCAGTTCCTGCAATACCTCCAACAAATTCAGTTGAATTACTACTTGAAGCTTCTGTAACATCTCCTGTATTATAGCAATTTGAAACAGAATACTGTGTTTCAGCTATTATACCTCCAATATATGATGGTGAGGAATGATTATTATAATTAGCTATATTACCAGTATTATATGAGTTTTCAACCTTTGTATGATATGATGCTATTCCTCCTATTTTAATATATGACCCTCCCATATTTGTTATATTACCTTTATTATATGACTTTATAACCGCAGCATTACTATATGCAACTATCCCTCCTATAACTGTATTACCAGAGTCTATCGGCTTCATTATATTTCCTGTATTATATACTTTTTCAAATGTTAAATTACTACTATGTGAGCAAATTCCTCCTATTTCAACTGTGTCAGCTGCAATTACCGCAGTTATTTCTCCTGTATTATAAGAATTATTGCAATATCCAGAATTACCATATCCACATATTCCTCCTATATAAATAGAAGAAGATACACCATGGACTGCTGAGATGCTACCTTCATTTGAGCAATTATCTATTAGATTATTACTGTTTCCACTAGCCGCATTTCCTACTAAACCACCTATATAAATACTAGATATTTTTTGGGATCCAGCTGTTGTGGTTTGTATTGATCCTAAATTATAGCTTTTATTAATTGCAATAGTTCCAGTTCGATATCCTATAATTCCTCCCATTTCTTTTATCCCTTTAATTACTCCTGTATTATAACTCTTGTGTATTCTTACATAACTATCAGAAGCACCGCTAAAACCTATAATTCCCCCTACACTATATCCTGTTAGATTTCCAGTATTGTAACACTTCACAATATTACTTCTGGCACTATGATATGCCTGACCTAATATGCCACCTACACAATTTATAGAACTAGAATTTGACGTACAAATTAGATCACCTGTATTATAACATGAGTAAAATTGTACAGAAGAGAAACCACCATTACAATATGCTATGATTCCTGCTGAAGTATCATTAAAATATATATTACCTGTGTTATAATCATTTTCCATATACAATTGACAACCATATGCTGTTGGCAAGTATCCTATAATGCCTCCAATTTCTGCACTACCTGTAATTTGACCGCTATTATAAGTGTTTCTAATATCAATTCTACCATTAGAAGAATATGTTCGTCCTATTATTCCTGCTATATGTGCTCCATAATCACCTTCATCAATATTTCCTACATTCTTTGTGTCTAGTATTAGTATATCTTTGGTACTGTTAATCTCTCCTACTATTCCTGCTTTACCCTGTCCTCGTTCTCCCGTAAGATTGCCACTATTTAATGTATTTTTAATAACTAATTTATCTGAATTACAAATCCAACCACATATTCCTCCAATTTCATCTCCCGCACTAAATACATCTCCAGTATTAGTAGAATCCATAATTGTTAAATTACCTTTATTACCACTCATACTTCCATAACATTCGCCTATAATTCCTCCAATATAATTTTTATTTTTTTCGTTTTCCACAATATTAGCATTATTAATACATTTTACTATTTTCACATCTACAACATCTGGATTATAATTGTCATAATATGTTGCATATCCTATAATTCCTCCAACACACGCACCGTTTACTGTAAGTGAGCATTCATTACATACATTTTCAAAGTAGGCAGAATTACATGCATGCCCGCAAATTCCTGATACATAATTTTGAGCAGTCACACTTCCAGTAACTTTTACATTCATTATTGCGGCATCTTTTATAACTCCGAATAAAGCTTTATAATCTTCATTTGGACTATTAATATATAAATTATCAATTTCATGTTCCTGTCCATCAAATGTTCCTGAAAAAGCATATTTTTT
>CANQKT010000027.1 GCA_947624525.1 uncultured Clostridia bacterium
GCAACCGACTTTGATAACCTATTTTCAATTTAGGAACGCATTATTTATCGTCCTACTAAAGTATAGCCCTCTGGTGCTAGTTCAAAACTTGAAACAACTTCTCCAAATGTACTTGCCCAATCATCAAAATTAGATAATCCCATTAAATCTAATGTGTGTGGTTGTAAATATCTTTGTACCGTATATAGTTCTGCCATTGAATTACTTACTGGTGTTCCTGTTGCAAAACATACACCCTTTCCTCCATTTTTATCCAGTAAATATTGTATCTTCATAAACATATCTGATGCTTTCTGACTTCTTGTATGTTGAACTCCTGCTATGTTATTCATTTTTGTATATACATACAAATTCTTATATGCGTGGGATTCATCTACAAATAAGTAATCAACTCCTAGTTTTTCAAAATCAATAACATTATCTTTTTTCTTGCTATTTAATAATTGGTCTAATCTTTTTTCTGCATTTCTCTTAGCTGTTTCTAATTGAAGAATAGTTCTACTTTGACCAGTATCATCATTTGCACTTGTTATTGCTCTTTCAATTTGTTCTATTTCGTTTTTTACAAATCTTTCTTGTGTTTCAAGGCTTACTGGTATTTTTTCAAAACTACTATGTGCCATTATAATTGCATCATAATCTCCTGTTGCTATTTTAGAAACTAATTTTTCTCTATTCTCTTTTTTAAAATCTTTTTTGGTAGCAACAAGTATCTTTGCATTAGGATACAGCTTATAAAACTCTTTTCCCCAATCTTCAACTAAATGATTAGGAACAACTATAAGAGGTTTTCTTGCAATTCCTAATCTGCGTAATTCCATACAACCTGCAATCATCTCAAAAGTCTTCCCAGCACCTACACGATGTGCTAATAATGTATTATCTTTGCTATATAAAATTCTTGCAATAGCATTTTTTTGATGAGATTTTAAATCTATTAAATTAGATTTATTAGGTAAATCTAAAAAACTACCATCAAATTCTCGCAATCGTATTCTATTAAATTGTTTATTATAAATTTTTACGATTGTATCTCGTCTTTCACTATCTTCATAAATCCAATTTTTAAATCTCTCTTTTAATGCCTCTTGCTTTTCTCTTGCAAGTATTGTTTCTTGCTTATTTACAATTCTTTTCTTTCCTTCTGGATCCTTTGGATCCTTATCATATATTGTTGTATGTTTTAAGTTAAGAGTGTCTTCTAATAAATCCACTCCCTCAATTCTTTTTGTTCCATAAATTTGTGTATTTTCAACATTGTTATTCCAACTTTTATTTTCTATAATCCATTTTGAAATTTCACTATTGTATCTAACAGAAAAATCATATCTACTGTAATAGCTATCTCTTATTTTTAATGTTTCCTTTGCAAATTGTGTTATATATTCTTGTGGAATCCAAGTTGCACCCAAATTTACTTCAATATCACTAGCTTCAAGCCATACTGGTTGTACTTCTTTTAATGCTTTAACATTTTCCATATACATTGGGTTATCTTTTGCAAAACTTTCTGCCTCTGCTAATTTATCAACAACATATCCACTTAAATATTCTTCAGCTGTTTCCCAACCAGTTATAATATCATCTGTAGCTTTTACGGGATTTCTATATATCTTTCCTTTCAATTCTTCGATTACATTACCCACATCTTGCCCACATAATTTACTAATATATTCTAAATTTACATTTCCAATTTGATTTAAAGAACATATTAATGCTTGTTCTGCATTTTCTGTATGTGTTATTTCTTTATACGGCTGTATAGTTCTTTTGTAAAAAATATCTCTTTTTTCATATTTTTTTGTTTTGCTATTGTATTCTTCTAATGCTGTTAGTAAAGAGTATTCACTATCTTCATAAAATACATTTTTATTTGCTTTACTATTTACATACCCATATTTTTTTACAAAATCATCATATACTTGATTTAATCTTTGAATGCATGGTTGTACCTCATCGTCTGAAACATCTTTAGATTGAATATCTATAACATCTCTTAACACATCTCTCAAATGTATTAAACTTTTTATTCTTTGTTCAGCCATACCTGTTTTATTTTGTAATCTCATAATTGAATTTTCACGATAGTATATTTTGTTATCTACTAATGTAAAACTATAATTTTTTACATCTCCTGTGGCTTGTATTATTTTATCTACACTTATATTTTCACTTTCGGTATTTTGTAATTCTTCATACTTTAAAACATTCATTGGTAATTTATTTATTGCCTCTGTAAGCATTTCTTCCAAGTTTCCATTATTATTAACTACCTCTAAATCTGTTCCAAATTGATTAGTTGTTTTTCTTAATTCCCCCATTATCATTTCTGGGTGATTAATAAAATATTTATTCATTTGCACATCTGAAAAATATTCCTCTGTATTAACCCAGTCTGGTAATTGTTCTCTTAATTGTTCTCGCTTTTGAAGAAAAATTATATCTGTTGTAACTTCAGTATTAGAAAATATATCTTTTGGTAATCTTATTGCACCTAATAAATCAGCCCTTTGTGCTATATATCTTCTAAAATCTGATGACATTTTATCCATTGTTCCTTTTGTTGAAACAAATGCAATAACTCCACCATTTCTAACTTTATCTAATGACTTTGCAAAGAAATAATCGTGTATTTTAAAATTTTCTTTGTTGTATCTTTTATCAAAAACACTATAATTTCCAAAAGGTACATTTGAAATCGCAACATCATAAAAATTATCTTGTAATTCGGTTTTCTCAAAACCTTGAATATACACATTTTCTTTCTGATATAGTTGTTTTAAAATTCTACCTGTTATATCGTCAATTTCTATTGCAGTAAATTTACTATTAAAATTAGTTGGTACTCTACCTAAAAAATTTCCTGTACCTGCTGATGGTTCTAATATATTTCCACCTTTGAAACCCATTCTTTGCAATGCTAGATACATACTGTCTATTACTGTTGTATTTGTATAGAATGAGTTTAATGTACTAGCTTGTGCATTTTCCATTTCTTCATCTGTTAATATATTTTTTAATTCTTGCTTTTCGTTTTTGAAATTATCAATTCTTGTATCGAATAATTTTGATAAGCCTCCCCAACCACTATACTTTGCTAATATTTGTTGTTCATCTGCTGTTGCTAGTCTATTTTCATTTTCTATATTTTTTAGCAATTTTATTGCGTTTATATTGTCTTTTATTCTTTCTAATGAATTTCTTTTTTCTATTTCCTCAAACCTATAATTTATTTCTTCAGGTATTATTTCTTTCTCGTCTTGGAGTTGAATTTCTATTTCATTTTTTATATTATTTTCTTCTTGATAGTTGTTTTCTTCAACATTATTATCTTCAGTTGGTATTGTATCTTGAATATACGACATTTGAATAAGACTATCAAAACCTAATTGAGTATTTTCAATTTGAAAGATACTTTTCATTCTTCTAACTACATCTGCCCAAGTTACAGTTATTTCAGCATTATTTGATTTATCTGTTATGGTTAGCCCTTTAGCTCTTGACTCCCAATTATATTCATCATTAGAAACACCAGAATCTCCGTATTCATCTCTTATAGCAAAACTTTCTTCTTTTGCAGATAAATTACTACTAAGAATTTCTTTTATTCTATCTGATGAATTTTCTGTAACACCACCTTGTTCAAGTATCTTGTTAATTAGTTCTTCAGAAACAACAGGCTCAAAAAAAGAAGTAGATGTTTCTACTTCTGAGCTTTGTTCTATATTATTTTCTAAATTTTCTCCTCCAACATTGGTTGTAGCAATTCCTCCACTAAATTCTCTATCATTTGATTGTACTTCGCCATCACTATAAATTCGTGTGTTTGAGGTGCTGGATTCTGTTCTTTCACTTGTTGTTCTATTATCTCCTTCTGTTTCAAAATCTCTTGTTCCCTCTCCTCTAATTTCTCCATCAATGTTGTTTCTATCATCAACTCGCTGTATCTGACTGGATACAATTCCTTTAGATTCTTCTTCAATATTACTCCATATTTCCCTAGTGCCATAATTTTGTTCCTCCTTTTTATTTTTTTTAACTTTAAATTCTACTATTCTTAATAAATCTTCTGAACAATGATTAACACAATTTCCTAAAATATTTATTGCGATTGGATTAGCTATTTGTTCATATTCATTAAAGAAACTATCTTCATCTTCTATTGGTATTCCACATCTAGCAGATAATTGAAACATTGTATTTTTTACTAATAATTCCATAAACTCTGGTTTTAATACTATATTTTCTTCATCTTCACTTAAACCATTTAATAGACCTGCATTGTCTATTTCATCTGCTACATACATTGAGATTATTTCTCTTAATGTATCTACATTTTCATAATTTAAGTAATCTTTTAAAATCTCTATTGTTTCATTCTCACTTGTTTTCCATTTAAAAATTTTCAATTTTTCATCAGTATATGAATTGGGAATATCAGTTCTTGCATAAGTATCTTTAACATCAAAAACATATTCCAAATATGTATCATTCTCTGCATCTTTTAAAATTTTTAAACTTTGACTTTTGGGTTTTACCCATCTTCCAATAGAATTCCATTCTTCTAATGTTGCACACATTGTTACATCCTTATTTTGTGCATACATTAATAAGTTTTCTGTAAATGAATATTTATAAAATTTTGAAGAAAACTTTAGAAACTCTTTCCATTCTTCTTTATCGCTACTTATTTTCCTCATTATTTCAGAAAAAATATTCTTTGCATTTGCTAAATTCTTTTTTCTACCCATTTGCCCTCCTTTCTCAATTATGGGTAGGCTTTATTTATCTTTATAATATAATTATAATATGACAAAAATTGAAAGTCTAACCAAATTGAATACTTTTTTATTTTTTAGCAAAATAAATAGTGGAAGTCATTTTTTCTAACTCCCACTATACTTATTATACTATCTATTTTTCAATATTCTAGTCCATCTTTTTTTGTCCTACTTTTTTTATCCTTACTTTTATGTCCTACATTTTTATTGAAATTAACTTTATTTTTATCAAGTTTCTTCCTTTTTTATTTAATTTTTTGAACTATTGTTCTTTAACATTATTGTAATTTTTGTAATTGAATTATATAGGAAATTATAGTATAATATTAATCTTTCTTTTAAAATATCTTTTTCATCTTTTGTAACTAATCTACATTTTTTATTTTTTGTATTAAAAGAGAGCCGATTTCTCGACTCAATATTTTATTATATAAAGAAAACTCACCCTTACGGGTGAGAAAAAGATAATTCTTTTTTTAACTGTTACGGTAATTATTATAGACATCTAACATATCGTTAATTGCTACAATATCTCCTTCCAGTTTGCTTAATTGACTATCATCCGAAGCCGCATCAGCAGTGTCCATAATAAAGTACATAAGATCGCTTACAAACGTATTACGTGTATCGATTCGTATCCTATTTTCTCCGATTTTCATATTATAGTATTTAATACTGTCTGAATCGCAGAAAATATCGGATAGGATTTTAATAGATACACCGTTTAAAAAGCCATCACATGCTGGTGTAAACGTATTAGGATGCTGTCTTGTGGGATATCGATCAATTATGCAGTGAACACCGTCAGTAACAGCATGGAAATTAATTTCCCTAATTTTACATTCCGAAACTGATTTTCCTTCAAAAGCACATTTTAAAATGTGCGAGAGTTCGGAAACGGTGTGCAGCAACTCTGGTGTAAGCTCGATATCATTTGTAGAAAATCCCTGAATAGTCATAATTTCCTCCTTGCCCATTCGGGCGGTCTAAAGATGTTGATATTTTTTGTTTCGAAGGTTTTGTAAAGGAAGTGCTTGCCTTCGATACTTTAATTATAGCATATTATGTTAATTTCTTCAAGTATTCTAATCACAAACTATGAGTTTTTTAAAGTAAATTACTATTT
>CANQKT010000028.1 GCA_947624525.1 uncultured Clostridia bacterium
TTCTAGTATGGACAAAATGTATCAAAGATATTTGAGGGAAAACAATAATAAAGAAAAATTTGAAAATTCATAAATAATATGAAAATCAAAATCCTATTAAGGACAAGAGATTTATTTCACAGCATATTAAAATAAATTTGTAATATAGATATTCTAAAATAGTAAAAGATTTTAATATTATAAAAAACTCATATTATAATAAGATAATTGTGGAATTTTATAATGTTATATGTTAGTATAAAATTGATATATATTAAAATTAAAGTTTAAAAAGATTAAATAGAATAAGGAAATATAATAAACTGAAGGGGAAGCAAATGAAAGTAAATGATATTGTAATACAAAAATCACAGCTTTTGAAAACAAAATTAAAAGAAATAATTGAAGAAAAAAATTTTGAAGATAAATTTGATGCAATAAATATAAATGGTGGCAATCCAATTACTTTTAGTGAAGAAGATAATGTAAAAGAAGGTAAACCCCGATATTCTGATGCTAATAAGCTCGGAAAAAGTGGACCTGCAGTAGCTGTTATTAGCAAAAATACAATATCAAGATATAATAGTGACCATATTGAATATCCAGAACCAATTAATTGGAAGAATTGGGAAAAATCTGGAATATTTCAAAGATGTCATATAATAGGTTATAATTTGTCTGCTAAATTTTCTGATTTTAATAATATATTTATTGGCACTCAAAACTTGAATACAAATTCCATGAAAGATATAGAGAGTGAAGTTTTAAAATTAGTTAAAAATGATGGTAGAACTATATTATATAAAGTATCACCATTATACATGTTTGAAAGGGACATTATACCTTTTGGAGTTCTTTTTGAGTATAAATCAATTGATAAGAAAGAAGAAATATGTGGATGTAAATTCTGTTATAATATTCAAAAAGATTATAAAATAAATTATTTTGATGGTAGTAATAAAAGTATTGATAATATATCAATGGAAAATGTTAATCAAGTAAAAAAGCCAGAAGTGGAATCTAAAGTTTCATCATATAAAAAAGAATATAAAAACTATTATTTGAATATAAAAACCAATGTATTTCATATAGTTTATGATGAGAAAGAAAAATGTGAGGAGCTTAAAGGTGTTCAAATAAAATACATCCAAGAAGTTACTGGTAGCAAGGATGAAGTTAAGAGTGCAAGATGTAAAATTACAGGTACAAAATTTAAAATATGTAAAAAGTGTGAAAAAATATATAATAAAAAAATACATAATAATAGAAAAAATGATGAAGAATAATGCAGAAAACCTGTGTTATTTTTTTATCCAAAATGTAGCAATTTTTTTGCTCTTATGATAAGATAAAAATAGAAGATTTAAAGGAGCATGAATAGTATGGAAAACGAGTATTTAATGAAGAAAATTGATGTTATAGATATACCAAAAGAGATTAAAGACTTACTAATACAAAATAGTGTGATAACTATAAAGGATTTATGTTCAAGATCTAAAACAGACTTAAAAAATATGTGTTTAAGTTTTTCAGAGATAAATAAAATTCAGGTTGAAGTTCAACTATTAGGATTAAATTTAAGAAAATGCGAATAGCTAATTTTAGGATGGTGTAATAATGAATTTTATAGATAATATGACCAATGAGAAATTATTTGAGTTTGTGGAAAAATACATAGTAGATAAATTAACCCAAAATTCAAAAATAGTAAGGTATTCTTATTATGAGTTAAAGGTAAAATTAGATCTTAATGACAAAGTGTTAGATAAATTTCTTAAATATAGTAAAATAATTTTAGATGGATTAGGTTATCAAGTATTTTTCACAGGTACAAGGTTTAAATTTGAAAATGCAGACCGAGTGGTTGAAAGTAATGAGTTTATGATTGCGATAAAACAAGAAAACGAAGATTGTTAAATAAAAAATATAATTTTATTAATTATTCATTTTAACATCATTAAACAACGTTACCATCTTTAAGTAAAATGAAGTATGTTACATTAATACATGCTTTGAATCTTCCTTGTAAATTAGAAACAACAGGAGATTGGCATTGTAGTGCTCTTCAATGGAAGAAACCAAATATTCTAGAATCAGATGAATCTATTTGGAAAGATTACGGAATTGAAAAAAATAAAGAAATTCCAAAACATAAAAGAACTAAATATAATGTCGCAAATCATATTAGAGCATTATTAGATTTGTTATATATGGGAAATTTTACTGTCGCTCAAGGTATGAATAAAGATTTTATATGTAATTCAAAATATGATAAAGAAATATTTGATAAAGTTATTAGGATGAAAGACCTACCACACTGGGACAAAATAGATAGATTTATGACAAAAGAATATTTAAAAAAATGGGTGAATTGCAAGAAGAGAGCTTTGATTTATGAAGGAGTATAATGATTGGAGAGATAGACATTTTGAAGAAATTCAAGAAGATGAGGAAGACAAAGAAGAACAAGAATAAAAAAATTAAATAATGAAAAAGTTAGTTTGAACTGGCTTTTTTATTATCCAAAAAAGCAGAAAAGTAGAAATGTTTTATGAACAAATATACAACAATACAACTAAAATAAATATAAAAAACTTACAAAATCCTTACATTTTTAATCTAGTCAAAACAACATAAATAATATATAATAAAACGAATAATATATTAACAAGAAGGTCAAAAATGAAAAAAATTTTAGTAGTTGAAGATGAAAAAAATATATCAAGATTAATTTGCGATACATTAAATTTAGGTGGATATGAATATGATGTATCATATGATGGAGAAGAAGCTATAAAGAAAATTATGGAAAAACTGTATAGTTTAATATTGCTAGATATAATGTTGCCAAAATTAGATGGATTTGAGGTTATGAAAAGAGTAAAAGATACAAAGACTCCAATCATATTTCTATCAGCAAAGAATGATATATCATCAATAGTAAAAGGGTTAAAAGATGGCGGACAAGATTATATAACAAAACCATTTGAACCACTCGAATTACTCGCAAGGATTGAATTAAGAATTAATAATAATTCAAAAGAAAACTTAGTATATAAAAATATAATTGTAAATGTTGAAGAGAGAAACGTTTATAAAGAAAGTGAGAAAGTTCGGACTAGCACCAAAAGAATACGAATTATTATTACTATTATTAAAAAATATTGGAATAGCACTTTCAAGAGATACAATTTTAGATAAGGTTTGGGGAATAGAAGAAGAAATAGAAACAAGAACAGTAGATTATCATATTCAACAAATACGAAAAAAGTTAGATTTAAAAAATGAGATTAAAACTATAAATAAAGTAGGATACAGATTAGAGAAAGAATAGGAAGTAATATGAAATTTAGATACAAAATATTTCTTATATCATTTATGTTTGTAACTATTAGCATAAATTTGATAGGAATAATAATTATAAATAATACTTATAAAACACAAATTAATAGCAAAATAGAAAATAATATTGATAAGATTAAGGATATAGGCAATATAGTAAGTTTTTACAATATGAGTGATATTAATAGTAATCTATTTAACAAAGATGATACATATTATGAAATATCAAATAATGAAAATATTATTTTTACAAATCTAACATTCGATAAGAGTGGAATAGAAGAAAAAATAACACCTGTAGAAAATGAAATAAAAGCTATGATTTCAAATGAAAAGATTTTTGTGTCAACAAAAATAAACAATTACAATATTATTATTGCAGAAGATATAAAAGAAATATATATAAACAGAGATGAACAAATACAATTTTTTATAAAAGTAAGTATGATATTTTCATTTACTATTGCATTTAGTTTATATGTGGTAATATTCCTACTTACAAGAAGAATAAACAAATTAGATAAGGCTTTAAAACAAATTCAAGATGGAAATTATTCTACTAGAGTAAAAAATCTTGGAGAAGACGAAATAGGAAACCTAGCTACATCTTTTAACCAAATGGCAACTTCAATTTGTGACAACATAAATGAAATTCAAAGAGTATCAGAAAATAGAAAGAATTTTATTAATGATATTACACACGAGATTAGAACACCGATAACATCAATTATTGGGTATTCAAGTTTGATAAAAAGTGGCAAAGTTAGAGATAGTAAAACTATAATTGAGTATAATAATATGATCTATGAGGAAGGAAATTACTTAAATTTAATTTCTCAAAAGTTAATGGATATAGTTTTATTAGACAACAAGACTATTGAATTAGAATTAGTCAATATTTCAGATATATTAAATAAAATTATAGAAAGCAAATCAAAGAGTTCGTTTGATATTCTATTTAAATCAAACATTGAGAAAAATATTAATATACAGAGCGATAAAGTTTTGCTTCAATCTTTAATAGTTAATATCATAAATAATTCAATTACAGCATGTAAAGATAAAGAAGATAAAATTATAATAATCAAATTAGAAAAAATAGATGAAAAGCAAGTTATATTAGAGATAAGAGATAATGGAATAGGTATGTCTGAAGAACAGTTAAAAAAAGTAAAAGAACCATTTTACACCTTAAATAAAAGTAGAAACAGAAAAGTATCAGGAATGGGATTAGGACTACCATTATGTGTCAAAATTTGTGATGTATTAAATGCAGAAATGAATATAAAAAGTAAAATTGGAGAGGAAACAAGTGTTGAAATTAATTTTAAAATATAAAGGTATAATTAAATTCATTAGTGTTTTATTAATAATTTTAATGATGGAATTTATTTTATATAAAAACATAGATAAAGTTATACAAAATGATGATGGGGTGTTATATCATTATTCAAATGAATCCAAAGATGAAAATGTAGAATTAATTTTCAGAATGCACGAATTAGTAATGACTGGAAGTAAATTTAGAGAATTAAATGATAGTGAAATAGACAATATAAAAAACAATGAAGTTATATATCTAATTATAAAAAAAGTATTTGACGGATATAGAGATGAGGAACTAATAGATGTACTAAAAGCATTTACATATACAGAAGATTTGGAAAATACTATATATGGCAACTTAAAGGTAATAAATGTTAGATATGATTATGGAACTCATTATAAAGCTCAATATGATGATGGAACAATTTTAAATATAGTATATTCAGAAGATATGAATAAAATATATTATTGCAATGAAGCAGTACGACTATCGCTTGAACCACAGTCGTATGATATAGAAAGTGTTGTTGAAGAAGAAAGTGTAGATCAAGATATAGTAGATAAAGAGAAAATAAAAATAGTAGATAAGGTAACGGAGAGTCTTTCAGAAATAACTAATAAATATGAATTCAATCCAGATACTATTATAAATAAAGGAATATATTATATTCTTAAAGATACGAGCAATGATATAACAGTATATTATAGTTATAAGAATAATATTATTTGGGGATTTTATATTGGATTTGAAAAATAGTTGTAATCATATTAATGATTGCAGCTTTTTTTAGATATAAATTTTTATATACAATCATCCTTACAATAAACTTACAAAAGTTTTACAGTTTTATGGGGATTCTAATTTTTTATAAATATACAATTTAGGTAAATATGGTAAGAAAGGAATTAAAGTATATGTATAAAAGATATTCCCAAAAAAAGAAGAAGATTAATAAAATGAAAGTATTTTCTGTTTTTATTATAGTAATGATTATTGTAGTATCTATAATAAAAAATATAAATCGTAATTATATTATGACTATTGTTGATGATAGAAAAGAAAATATAGAAACAATGAAAAATGGTACAGAAATAGAAGAAACTATACAAGAGGATAAATACATAACAGCTTCACTTGTTTCTAAAAAAGAGTACCCAGATGAATGGCTAGAAGATTTCAATAAAAAGATTATAGAACTGCAAAAAGAATTTCCAAGTGGTACATATTGGAATCATGCAGGAAGTATGCAAGATGGTAATAGTGTAACTAATACGCCTTGCAATCATTCAAAAGATGGAGAATTGTATTGCAATTCATATCATGGAAATTCAGACAATGCTTATGATAAAAAGATGACAAGTGTTCAATGTTTAGGTTTTGCTAGTATGTTAAGTGATAAAGTATTTGGTACAGATGCAGAAGCTACAAGATTTGAAAATTATGATGATATTAGAATAGGGGATCAAGCTAGAATTAATAATAATTCTCATACAGTTTTTATTATAGATAAAACAGATGATTATGTTGTGGTTGCTGAATGCAATGCTGATTACAAAACTTGTATTATTAATTGGGGAAGAAAGATACCACGAGAAAAATTAAAGGGGTGGTATATTACTCGTTGGAAATAGGTTGAGTGAATTCAGTTATTGATAATTGCTTATTGTTGTGATAGTATGTAACTACAAAATAGTAATTTAGAAAGGAAAATTTTTTATGCGAAAATATGTACGTGTAATGGATGGAACAAAAAGTAATATTAAGAT
>CANQKT010000029.1 GCA_947624525.1 uncultured Clostridia bacterium
GACGCTTCAGCGTCAGCTAGTATCAAGGCCTTATAGGCCGATATGTAAATCCCCCAGTTATACTGGGGGATATTTATATATTCAATTAAATAAAAATAACACAATTATTGTTTTAACCATTTTAATGTAATATATGAACCATCTATTATATCCCAAATAGCTTTATCCCAGTTTGAATAAGTAGCCGATTTAGTTAATTCTCCAGTAGTTTTTGGTATACCACGTGATAAAGCAGTTTCATCTGTTAGTCCAATTTTATCCTTATCATAAAGCCATGTATTTTTGCTTCCAGTTTTGTCATTATCAAAAGAGTTATCACCATAATATCCTAAAGTTCCATATACAGCTCCTGTGGATGTTGATATAGCATTTACTGTTCCTGTAAATAATACATTTTTCATAGTTAATAAGTTTTCTTTGTTACTATATTCACCTAAAATACCACCGGCAGATGAAACTTTAGTTTTTCCATTTGTCCTTACAGTAACATTTGAATATAAATTAGTAAGTGTTGTAGAAGCTTCAGCTTCGGCTACAATACCTCCTGATTTATATTGAGTTGCATATATTGTTCCATTAGTTGTAGAGCATTGAGTAATAGTTGTTTCGCCACTAGTATTACCGACAATTCCTCCAATTGTACTTTTTCCTGTAATTGAAAGTTTATCAACTGAAACTTTTTCAATTGTCGAATTTCCAGAGGTAGAACCAGCAACAGTTCCAACATTTAAACATGAAACATTTATATTTACATTTTCGAATTTCAAGTTTTTAATAGTACAATCATGGATAGTATCAAAAAATCCACAGTGATATTTATCAGTATAACTTGTTATTTTTAAATTAGAAATAGTATGATTATTTCCATTAAAAGTTAAATGACTAGTATTTGAAGTAATAGGGGTCCATTCTTCATTTTTTAAATCTATATCACTCATAAGATTTACAGTTTTTTTGTAAAAGCTCGTAGTAACATTTGACTGTAGGTATGCAAATCCTTTTAGTTGCTCTAAACTGTTAATTTCAAATGAAGTAGCTTGTGGGTTATTTTCATACCATGATAGATCCATATCTTTTAATGAATATTTACCATATATAATAATGTCGTCATATAGAACTGTGTTAAAGTCATATGTTGTAGTTAGAGCTTCATCTGAACACCAATTTTCGAACGTTTTTCCCACTATAGTATAGTTACCTATATCTGGCGAAATTGACCCTCTAGGAATTGTTAAAGTTAACAATTTTCTAGAACCATCCATATATGTAACATTAATATCAGGTTTTCCTTCTTGCTTAAAGAACATATAAATCGTACCATTTTCATATATAGTTACTTTGTTACCTATATAATGAGGAGTTTCGATTCCATCGTCACTAATTCCAAATCCTTTTGCTAAACTTAAATTGTCACCACCTAAAAATGTACTTATAAGTGAAAAGAATGATTCTGCACTAACATAACGACTTTCATTAGAGCAAGTCCAATGTATTTTATCCTCAGTACTTATATTTAGAGAGTATACACCTGCTACAGATATTTTTCCACTTTTTCCGTCTTCACTAATTGAAGATGCAGCAAGATCTACATAATCATGAGATACTACAGCATTAGGGTTTAGAAGTGTTGGAATAGTTGTTGTCAATTTTAAAGAAGCTATATCAAATGTACAATTTTTAGGGAATTTCATATAAAATGTATCATCTCCAATAAATATAGATTCATTATATGGGTTTCCACTAGCATCTTTAACATCAAATGAGAATGAGCTTATTCTAGGAATCTCTAACCAAATTGCTGTTAATGTTAAATTATTTGTTAAAGGATATTCCTTTTCAGAAATTATACCTGATTTATCTGTTGATGTGCTCCAGCCGGCAAATTTATAATTGTCTCTTGCAACAGGATCTTTTATTGTTACTTTTGCAGTATCCCATTTTGCATATAGGTTTATAACATCACCATTATTTACATTATTTGTTAAAGGATCTCCATCTTTATAAACGATATCTCCATCAATAACTGTAGACCATCCTAAGAACTTCCTATCAACTGAAATAACTTCATTTTCTTTGTCAGGGTAATTATAGTTATATGTTACAGTGTATGAGTTTGCAAAAGTATTAGAGTTTAGTTTTGTACTAGCATTAAAGTCTATGTTTTGTTCGATTTTTTCATTTTTTCCATTATTAGAATTGAAAACGACTTTTACATTTTTATCTAATAAATATGTGGCTTTTAGGTTCAAATTTCCAGATGTTCCTTTAATAATAGTATTATTTTTTAATGCAGTGCCATTATCTAAAATCCATTCCTTAAATTTATAACCTTCTTTTGTAGGGCTATTTAATATTATATCAGCTGTTTCAATTGTATATTTATCTACATTTGGCTTGCTTAGTGTTCCACCATCTAAATCGTATGAAATTGTGTAAGTAACTGCATTCCAAACAGCATATAATTCCTTGTTACCACTTTCTATTAAACTTTGAACTGCAGCATTATTGGCATATTTTACAGGACCATCTTTTGTTTCAGCCCATCCTGCAAATGAGTATCCTGTTTTAGTAAATGCATTTTCTTTTAAGTTACTTGAGATTCCATAAGTAAATTCTTGAGTATCCATTTGACCTTGTCCGCCATTTGCATTAAATGAAACTGTATATTTATTTGCTTGCCATTTTGCATGAAGAGTCAAGTTTTTAGCAGGCATAGTTGATGCAAAGTCAAAAGGTTTTGAATCTTCTAAGTTAACAAACCATCCTACAAATGAATAACCATTATATGTTGGATCTTCTGGTTTTGTTATTGCTTCTCCATATTTTATAGTTTGTTTTGTTGTTGTTGTATTACCACCATTAGCATCATAAGTTATTACATATTCATTTAGTTTTGCATTTGCTGTTAAAGAGATATCTTTAGTTCCCATTTTTATTGTTAATGGATTTTCTTGGTACTCAATTTCATTTTCATTTACCCAGTAGTCAAAAGAATAGCCCTCTTGAGGTGTAGCACTGATTGAAGCATCTGATTCATAGAAATATTCACCTGAACCTGTGACATTAGATATTCCTTTATTATATTTTAATGTAACCTTATATTTATTTCTTGTATAATGATATTCTACAACAGCACTTCCATCACCATTAATATTGGTAGTTTTAACTTCAGGGGAAGTAAAGCCTTCATATGTTTTTACAGCTGGTGATACAGGAGTGTCAGTAGTTCCAGTAAAAGTCTCTATTTCAGGTTCACCATAAGTTGAACCATCTAAATTCATTTTATAATGTTTAACAGTATAAACAGTATCTACATTTGGTATAGCATTTGCTGTTAAAAAGACATCTTTTGTTCCCATTTTTATTGTTAATGGATTCTCTTGATACTCAATTTCACTGTCATTTACCCAATGGTCAAAAGAGTAACCTGCTAAAGGTATAGCTTTTATTGAAACATCTGATTCATAGAAATATTCACCTGAGCCTGTGACATTAGATATTCCAGTATTATATTTTAATGTAACCTTATATTTATTTCTTGTATAATAATATTCTATAATAGAACTTCCATCACCATTAACGTTTGTAGTTTGAACTTCAGGAGAAGTAAATCCTTCATATGTTTTTACCTCAGGTGATACAGAAGTATTAGTAGTTCCAGTAAGAGTTTCTATTTCAGGTTTACCATAAGTTGAACCATCTAAATTCATTTTATAATGTTTAACTGTATAAGGTGTATCAATATTTGCTATAGCATTTGCGGTTAGTGAAATATCTGTGGCTCCAATTTTAAAAACAGTTTCATTTAGAGTATATTGAGTTCCATCATCAGCTATCCAATAATCAAAAGAATAACCATCTAAAAGAGTAGCACTAATTGGAACTTCTTCTTCATAATAATATTCACCTGAACCAGATACTTCAGAGATACCTGTATTATAAGAAAGTGTGACATTATATTTATTTCTTGTGTAATAATATTCTATAATAGCACTTCCATCACCATTAACATTTGTAGTTTGAACTTCAGGAGAAGTAAATCCTTCATATGTCTTTACTTCAGGTGATACAGATGTATCAGTAGTTCCAGTAAGAGTTTCTATTTCAGGTTCACTGTAAGTTGAACCATCTAAATTCATTTTATAATGTTTAACTGTATAAGGTGTATCAATATTTGGTACAGCATTTGCAGTTAGTGAAATATCTGAAGCTTTCATTTTTAAAGTTGATTGATTATCAGGGTATTGAGTGTCATCATCAGCTATCCAATAATCAAAAGAATAACCATCTAAAAGAGTAGCACTAATTGGAACTTCTTCTTCATAATAATATTCACCTGAACCAGATACTTCAGAGATACCTGTATTATAAGAAAGTGTGACATTATATTTATTTCTTGTGTAATAATATTCTATAATAGCACTTCCATCACCATTAACATTTGTAGTTTGAACTTCAGGAGAAGTAAATCCTTCATATGTCTTTACTTCAGGTGATACAGATGTATCAGTAGTTCCAGTAAGAGTTTCTATTTCAGGTTCACTGTAAGTTGAACCATCTAAATTCATTTTATAATGTTTAACTGTATAAGGTGTATCAATATTTGGTACAGCATTTGCAGTTAGTGAAATATCTGAAGCTTTCATTTTTAAAGTTGATTGATTATCAGGGTATTGAGTGTCATCATCAGCTATCCAATAATCAAAAGAATAACCATCTAAAAGAGTAGCACTAATTGGAACTTCTTCTTCATAATAATATTCACCTGAACCAGATACTTCAGAGATACCTGTATTATAAGAAAGTGTGACATTATATTTATTTCTTGTGTAATAATATTCTATAATAGCACTTCCATCACCATTAACATTTGTAGTTTGAACTTCAGGAGAAGTAAATCCTTCATATGTCTTTACTTCAGGTGATACAGATGTATCAGTAGTTCCAGTAAGAGTTTCTATTTCAGGTTCACTGTAAGTTGAACCATCTAAATTCATTTTATAATGTTTAACTGTATAAGGTGTATCAATATTTGGTACAGCATTTGCAGTTAGTGAAATATCTGAAGCTTTCATTTTTAAAGTTGATTGATTATCAGGGTATTGAGTGTCATCATCAGCTATCCAATAATCAAAAGAATAACCATCTAAAAGAGTAGCACTAATTGGAACTTCTTCTTCATAATAATATTCACCTGAACCAGATACTTCAGAAATACCAGTATTATAAGAAAGTGTGACATTATATTTATTTCTTGTGTAATAATATTCTACAATAGCACTTCCATCGCCATTAATATTAGTAGTCTTAATTTCAGGTGAAGTAAATCCTTCGTATGTCTTTACCTCAGGTGATACAGATGTATCAGTAGTTCCAGTAAAAGTTTCTATCTCAGGTTCACTATAAGTTGAACCATCTAAATTCATTTTATAATGCTTAACTGTATATGTAGTGTCAGCATTTGGTGTAGCATTTCCTGTCAATGAAATATCCTTAGCTCCCATAATTATTTTAGATTCATTATCAGGATATTGAGTTCCATCATCAGTTATCCAATAATCAAAAGAATAACCATCTAAAAGGGTAGCACTAATTGGAACTTCTTCTTCATAATAATATTCACCTGAACCAGATACTTCAGAAATACCAGTGTTATATGTAAGTGTAATATTGTATTTATTTCTTGTATAATAATATTCTACAATAGTACTTCCATCAGCAGATACATTAACGGTTTGAGTAGTTGGAGATGTGAATCCATCATAGGTTTTAACTTCAGGTGTTACTGATGTATCAGTAAGTCCAAATTTATTTTCCGTTTCAAATACAGAATAAGTTGAGCCATCTAGATTCATTTTATAATGATTAACTTTATATGTATTATTAGCACTTGTCCATTTAGCAATCAAATCAATATTGTTAGTAATTTCAGTATCAAAATTAAAAGGTTGATTATCATTTAGATTTATATACCATCCTTCAAAGTTATACCCTTCTTTTATAGGTATTTCAGGTTCTGTAGCTTTTTCACCTTTTTTTACGATTTGAGTTTTTACTGAACTTCCTCCATTACTATTAAATGCAACTACAAAATTAGGTACTCTTGTAGCAAAATAGATACCTATTGTCAAACAAATAAGTAAAAGTGTGATACTAGAAATTGCGATTACTTTTTTCTTCATTTTTTTCTCCAATCCGTCGATTATTATACATTAAGTAAAAATACGACATATTATATTTTTTGGTAGCATATAGTATATACCATAAAATATTATCTTTCTACATCCTTTTATTTTTTGAAAAATAATATGGAAATATTATACCATAAATTTTAAAAAATGACAATCTTTATATAAAATTTTGTATGAGTTTTTGATTCTGGGGATTTATTTATTTTTCGATACTTTCGGACACTTATTTAAAAAATTGTTAGATTTA
>CANQKT010000030.1 GCA_947624525.1 uncultured Clostridia bacterium
TACATTTATACTTGCTTTATTTATATCAACATAATCCTTTCCTCTAATACCATCATCTTTAGAATTTACTACTATATCTCCATTTATTATTTTTAACCCATCTTTACTTACTATTCCATCTAAATAATTTGCATTTACATTTAATTTTCCATTTCCATTGATAACCAAATCTGTTTTAGTAAATATTTGGTTCAGTTTTTTCTGTATCTGTAAATGTTGTATAAACTTCATTATCAGTTATATTATTTTCTGAGTTTTCTGCTAAAGTAATTGTTAATTTACTACATGTTATACAATTTATTGGTGCTGTTGATTTACTTGTAATTGATACATTATCCAATACCAATTGAACTTCTTCACTTTTCTCCGCTTCTATTAAGATATTTCCATCTGACATACTTCCAGTTATGTAATATGTTCCTGCCGAATTTATTTTTATTGTATTTGCATTATTTGTAACACCACTTCCCTCAATTGAAGTTTTTGTATCATCTAAAGTTATTTTAGCAATATAATCTGACCATTCTCCTGTGAGTTCTTTATCACTATACTCAACATTTAAATTTGTGCTTTGTGTGTTAATTTGTGTATATTCACTATTTTGCTTATTTAAATTTTGATAAAAATAAAATATAATAAAAATTATAATTAATATTATTAATAAAATTATAAAAATTTTTAATGTTTTTTTATTATTCATTATAATTCTACCTCACTTAACTCTTGTCTTTCTAACATTACAAGCATATTTCCATTTCTACATCTTATTTCATCCATAAAATCTTTATCTTTTACATCTTTTTTCATATTAACTGTATAAGTTAATTCATACATACTTCCCATATTTGTTGTTTTTACTTTTCTTATTTCATATTTATTTGTATATTTTTCAAAAATATCATTAAATACTTCTTCATAATCAAGATTTTCTGGTATTATTATTTTTAATCTTCTTTCAGAAAAATCTTTTACTCTTAATGAGATTTTAGTAATAACAATTACAAATAATGCTACAATTATTGTTACTAAAACTGAATATGCGACATATCCCATTCCTAAAGCTAAGCCAATTGCCATAGCCCAAAATATACTTACTATTTCTTTTGAATTTCCTGCCATACTTCTAAATCTAACTAAACTGAATGCACCAGCCACTGCAAAAGCTGTACCTAAATTTCCATTTATCATAAAAATAACTACTTGGACCAATACTGGCAAAATAGTTAAAGTTAATAAAAAATTTGGTGTTGTTCTTGTTGTTAATTTATGTGTAGTAGCTATTATGGCTCCTAATATAAATGCTACAAGTATACATATTAAACAACTTCCTATACTAACTGATGTTTGTGTTTGTGTTAAAATACTTTCTAACATATTTGTATCCTCCTTTTTATATTACACATTTAAAATAATCATTTGCCTTTAATACTAATTGTGTATATGCTTCACCATATTTTGAAAATCCACATGGACTAATATTAAGATCATTTAAATTTTTAACTAGCCACATTGGTATTGCTCCTAATGTTTTTATTTCCATTATGTATTTATCACTTTCTAAAATATTGTCTCCATATATTCCATTTTCGAGCTTTAAATCATAATTTCTAGCTATAATATTACTATCAAATGTTATTCTAAAATCTCTATTATTTTTATCATAGTACGCTCTTCTATTATATGATAAAAACATTGTTTCTTTTAAATTATAATATTGGAAATAATATAATAATTCTTTTTCTACTTGATTGCCATTTTCAAATGAATTTTTATTACTCAGGTATTTATAAAATTCATTTAATTTCATTTCTATTCTTCTTTTGCTTACTACTCCATCATATTTTCTTTTTATTTCTAAATATACTGTGCTATTGATATTGGGCATATTATAGCTTCTTAACCTTACTTTATCTTTATATATAGGTTTAGTAATAGAATGCCTTATCAAATCAAACCCACTTGTATCAAAATAAATATTACAAATTCTACTTTTTCCATGTTCATCTTCTATCATATTATCTTCTATAATATCCTTTAATATTAGATATTGCTTTTTTGTTATAATATACTTTTTTTCCATTCTTCTAAAAAATTCGGACATATTACAAACTTTCCTTTCTTTGAACTTTTCTTTATAATAATCATGCACCTCCTAAACTTCTTATTTATACTATATAATATAGACATTGAAAAAATATTGAAAATGACTAAATATTAAAAAATTTTTTCATGTCAGTGGGGACGGAGAAGATTGACAACCTTTGAAGGTTGTCAATCTTCTCCGTCCCCACTGACAGTATTTATGAGTGTTAATCTAATATTTTCCACACATTTCCTACCTTTTTGGTAAGCATGCTAGATGGTAACTTCACCATAGGCCTTAAACCAAAACTTTTAAACTTAAACGAATTAACACTAACATTTCCTATTTCACTTTCTATACGTATAAGCTCTACATGCTCTCTATGTGCACCTTCTGAAGACATCCAGTACCCTCTACAATCATTATAATAGCTTGTATGTGGAAAATATAATATATTTTCATAACCATCAGTATTTATTAATCCCGCATTACACTGTGTAGGATTTTGAATATTGCCTACACAATATTCATTTGATTCATTTAAACAAGTATACAATTTTTCATATCCATTATCATTCCAACTTTTTACAAATGTGTTTATATCTACAGTCCCTGTTACAGTTATATCATTATTACTTTTTAAATTTTCTGGCAATAAACCTTTCCATTTTGTATTATCTGTCATTTTATTTATAAAATCTATTTCACTAATATTTGAGTATACACAAAAGTTTCCTTCACTTTCCAAATCTATATTTAAATTTTTTAATTCACTATTAGGTAAATAATCCGCTAATATAGCATAAACATTATCATCATCTTGATAGAATATTTCCCAATCATCTGATGTTGACTCTGTTCCAACCAGATTTTTTCCAAAATCTATATAGGAAATTACTTCTTGCACCCCTTCTGGCTTTTCTACTACTTCAGTTCCTATTGCTGTTATATTCATAGAAATTTCTTTATCTTGATCAGCAGTATCTATTTTATCATTTTCTTCTGTACTAGCTATTTCATCTTCTTCAAGTTCATCAAGTGTCTCAAATGCCCAATCCCAATAAATTGTTTCCTTATATGTTGCATCTGCATATTTTACTGGTACATATCTTTTTATATTCAATTTAGCTGTTTTTGGTATATCTCTATTTTCTATTTCTTTGTCATTTCTTTCTGTTTTTAATTCTGTTGTATGTACATTATTGGCATAAAATTTTAAATTAGTTGGACAATTAGTTATTTCTATATAAATATCATACACATAAGATACTTCTGTGTTTGTTGTATCTATAATTACATCAAATTGTCCAAATGTTCCTGGTGCTAATCTGTCATTAGCTACTGTTGTATTTTTATCTGTTCTCGTTATTGGAAATTTTATTCCTTGCTCAGTTTCCTCTGTACCATTTCCTTTTAATTCAAAATGCCATTTTGCAACTTGTGCTGTTGCTTCTCCTGATTCTGAACTTGTATATTTTGCCCAAGCATATAATCCTATGCTTGATGCTACTATTGTTATTGTTAATAGTAATACAATTAATATGTTTAATCCTTTGTTTTTCTTCTTTTCTTGTGTTTTTTTCATTTTTTCTTCTCCCTCCATTTTTCCTTGATATTAAAGGCTTTTAATATATTTGTTCAATCATTAAGTTAGCTACTTAATGATTTTTTATATATTAGTGGCTTTGCTTATATCTCAGTATTTTGCAGGTTTTTATATAAAAATTTCTTATACCAAAATTTACAAAATTTACAATAAAAATTTTTCAAAAAAACACTTGAAAATATATTAATATATGATAGAATTGAATTATAAGAAAGTCGTTAAGTAGCTAACTTAACGACTTTTTATCTTTTTTTAAATTAATTTTCTTTGAAATTAGTTTTCTAAATCTGTTATTTTCCACTCTCCATTTGCATTTTTCTCCATTTGAATATCTGACTTTAGACTTAATACTGGACAAATTGAAGCAATTCCTACATCATTCGAACCACTAGATGTGTACACCCACTTGGCTCCCAAACGACCATTACCAACACTTCGCAAGCAAAAACTACAATTATTAGCAAGCAAAGTAACACATCGAGAAGCAACCCTACAGTTCTTAAAAGAACCATCTGATTTTTGAAATAAGACCTCGTATGCTTTTTTATTTTCAAAGCTCTTCTGTTCTTCTTCAGCATCTTGTGGTTTATAATCCGTTTCATGCATTGTTACTTGATGATCTCCACTTGCTGTCTCTGCCCTGTTTTCATACCCTATTACTTCTCCTGTTTCAGGGTCTATTTTTTCTTTATAAAACGTTCCACTGTTATATGTTTTTGTTTCACCACAATGAACATTATACTTTGTATTATAATCTTTCGGCTCATAACTTGAGTATTTTTCTATATCCCCTATATCTAGACTCCTTCCACTACCCTCTACTGCACCGTCTCCACTATCATATATTCCGCATATTTCATCTAACACTTCTTTTGAATTTATAAAGCCTGTTCCTCCTTTTAATGTTAATTGTGTTGTTGTTCCATCTGCTGATATTATTTCTATTGTTCCTTTATCTGCATCTCTGCTTAATACCTTCCATTTCATATTACTTTCTACTGTAAATGTTTGGTCTTGCTCTGCTCCTGTTTTATCAGTTGCTGCAATATAGGTAGTGTCATTTGTGTTTGCCAAAGCTACACCATTTTCCTTTAAAGCATTATAATCAACTTCATCACCTATTTTTATCTTTGCTGTTCTTACTAGTTCTTCCAAAGTATATGTTGGTTCTTCCATTACTTCTGTTCCTGTTGCTACTATTTGCATTGTAATATTTTTTCCTTGATCTTTTACATCTTGAGCATCATTATTCTCTTTTTCCCAAGACCTTGTGCCTGTCTCATATTTCCATCTCCAATAAATAGTTTCGTTATGTTTTCCATTACTTACTTCTGTTCCTACATTTTCTTTATTTATTGGAACGTATTCTTTTATATATAATTTATCTTTTCCACCCTCATTTACTTTTGGTAACTCATTTTGATATTCTTTATCTTTATAAAATAATAAATTCTTTGGACAATCTGTTAATGATACTACTACATCATATACTAATGATACCTCTGTACCTGTTGTATCTATTACCATATCAATTTGACCTGATGTTCCTGGTGCTATTTTATTATTTGCAACATGGTCATATTTTGTTGCACCAAAATCTATTGTATCTGTTTCATCTGTACCATTTCCTTTTAAATCAAAATACCACTTTGCTACTTGCGCTGTTGCTTCTCCTGATTCTGAACTTGTATATTTTGCCCAAGCATATAATCCTATGCTTGATGCTACTATTGTTATTGTTAATAGTAATACAATTAATATGTTTAATCCTTTGTTTTTCTTCTTTTCTTGTGTTTCTTTCATTTTTTTCCTCCATTTTGCCTTGATATTAAAGGCTTTTACTATATTTTTCTTCAATCGTTAAGTTAGGTACTTAATGATTTTTTACATATTAGAAATTTTGCCTATATTTCAATATGTTGAAGACTTTTATATAAAATTTTCCTATACAAAAATTTATAATAAAATTTTTTCAAAAAAAGCTTGAAAATATATTAATATATGTTAAAATGGAATTATAAAAAAGTCATTAAGTACCTAACTTAACGACTTTTTTGTTTTGTATTTAATTAATTATTTATTATCTTCCATACTCCATTTTCATTTTTAATTTGAATAGACAAAAAACCGTCCCCTTGTTTACTATTAACTATAATTAATCTATTAATATATCGTCCTTAAATTTTATTATTGATTTAGTTGCCAATGGGCATATAGAGTAACATCTTTTGTTGGAACATATGAATCTGTATTCTCAACTTTTGTTCCATTATCTTTTTCTGTGTACCACCCTAAAAATGTATAACCTTCTTTTGTTGGAGTTGGTAATTTTACAGGTTGTGGTATCCATTTTGCATATAAATTTATATTTCCTCCTTCTGCATTTTTCAATATTTCATTTTGTACCTCTTGTTTATTTTCATATCCATCTCCTATGTCAAATGTTACATTTTTTACTACTGGATAATTTCCTGTATCATATATTCCATAAAATGCTAACATTGCTTTTGTTTCAGATGGATTCTTATAAGTAACATAGAAATTTAAATTTTTATGTTGATAATCTGTTGTAACATTAACACTAATACCATTAATTTCAGAATTTTCATCTTTACACAGCATATATTTGGCCTCAGTACCATTTTGGAAGTAAACAAGTATTGTAGACTTTTTATTTATATTTTCAGATTTAATATCAAAACTTAAGAAATATTTTCCTAAACCATTATTATCTATATATGGTGCTAAATCTTCATATTGCATATATTCTTTTTGTGAATTATCATTAAAACGACTCTGATCATTATCAGCATTGATTTCATTAGTACTATAAAAAAGAACATTTTCATTTTTATTACTTGTACTCCAATGAGAAAACTTATATGATGACACAATTTGATCATTTTCCAAAGTTCCCTCATCAGCATTCAACTTCACTAAATACTCTCTTTTATAAGCATTATCAGCCAATTTCGTATTTTCATCATTATCCACTACCACTTCACTAAACATTCCACCTGATGTAGCGCCATTTCCACCATACAAAATATTTGCCCCTGTAGAATTTGTCTGCACTCCAGTTACAGCAATCTCCATTGACATAGTTTGATTCATAGACTTTGAATCTTCAATATCATTTTCATCAATTTCTTCTTGTGTACTACCAGTTTCAAGAGGCCAAGACCAATATAACATTTCTGTTTGTACTGTTTGTGCATCAGTATATGTTAGAAATTTCTTTATATCTAACATATTATTTTCTACATTTATTTCTTCTTTTTTGTTTTTATCTTTATAAATTTTCAAATTCTTAGGCTTATTTTTAAGATTTATCATTATTTCATAAGTCAAATTTGTTTCAGTACCTGTTGCATCAATTTCTATCTTAAATTCACCATAAGTTCCTGGTGCTAATTTTCCTTCTTTCACCTCATTATTATTATCCGTCCTTGTAATTGCAAAATCAAGCACATCTTCTGTTTCAGGTATTCCATCTACCACCTTAAAACTCCACTTTGCTACTTGAGCTGTAGCATCCCCCTCTTTTGAACTGATATATCTTGCCCAACCATATCTTATTAAGGTAACAAGTAATATCAATATAATTAATATTGCAACAACTTTTAATATTTTATTTTTCTTTTTTATCTCGTCCGTATTCATACATAGCTCCTTCCATTATTTCTTATAAAAAGTTCCAAATTATCAAAATTCTGCCTAATTTAAGTATTTTCGCTTATCATTAAGCTAAATACTTAATGATTTTTTGTATAGTGAAAAATTTACCTATATTTCAATGTTTTAAAGGGTGTTGTATATTTTTTTATATTCCAAAATTTACAATAAAAATTTTTTCAAAAATCACTTGAAAATATATTAATATATGATAAAATTAAAATTGATTAAAGTCATTAAGTATTTAGCTTAATGACTTTTCTTACTCTTTAAATAATTTTTATACAAAAAAAGAATTTTATTTCAATATGCTGTGAAATAAAATTCTTGTTTTCATAGGATTTTGATTTTCATATTATTTATAATTTTTCAATTTCTTCTTTGGTTAAATCTGTCAATCTTATTATTGTTTCTATATCAATTTTTTCTTCTAACATTTTTCTTGCAATTTGGAAACTTTTACTCTTTTCACCCTGTTCTCGTCCTTCTTCTTTGCCACGATTATAAGCACCAGCCATAGCAGCTGCTTCATCCCTTATTGCCTTCTCTCTTAAATATGCCAATCTTTGTGCTTCTTCATCTGAATTTAAATACTCCAATTCTTCCTCCGCTTTTTGTACTAATTCATTATTCATACTCTTTATCTCCTCCAAATTTTCATTTATAAAAAATGTTAGCCATTGTTCTAATTTTGTTGATATCCTTTGACATTTTCTTTTGAACTTTGGTAACTGTATATAATGTAGCTCATATTTATCTGTTAATAACTTATTTTCATCAAATGTTAATAATTTGCTCATCAATTCCATTAGACACAATATATTGTCCATCTTGTTCTATAATCGTATATCTGTCAATTATATATTTTATAATTTTATTTTCCATATGTTGGACCTTCTCTAAAAGCTCTGGTTGATTTTCTGCTGTTTGCTGTAATAAGCCTAACATGTGTATAAATTCCTTTGAAGCTTCAAATAAATTATCTTGACCAATCTCACCATAATGTATTAGTTCTCTTGATGAAAAGGCTGACTCTAATGTTTCAATCGCTCTAGAATCAATTATTGAATTAGGCATAATCGGTTCCATTAAATGATGTTCTTCTAATATTGTCAATTTTGCAATAATTTTATTCTTAATTAAATTTTGTTCATTACTCAATATCGAATATTCACTTAGCCTAATTTTTAAAGGCTTTTTTCCCCTTATTTCATCTTTTTTCCCAGTAAATCTTCGTATATTAGCATCTCCTAGCTTATATGATGAAGCCATTATATTTAATAACTCTTCTCTTGTATCTGCTTCATCTATCTCTTTTACTAATTCTAAGATTTCTTGATTTTTCGCGGTAATATTAGCTTTATCCACCATAATTCTGGATATTGCTTGTTCAATCTTTTTGTTAATCTCTTCTAACATATATTCTCCAGCATTAATGACTTTTTCTCCAATTTCGCCTTTAGGAACTCTTATAACTGTATATTCTGAATAATACCCATTTCCATACATTATAGAAACATTTGCATTACTTGAAAGTGAGATACAATTTGTATCATATCTATGGTGTTTTTTTATATGATCTATAACTTGTAATAAAGAAATTGGTTCATCTTCTTCATATTTTGGAGTACCATTTTGAGGATTTTCAATATATCTTGATCTATCTGTACGTATTCTAATTACTCTACCATTATCATCTGTAATTATTCCACTTTCTTTGTCAGCATGATCTCCATTATTTAATGCTCTAAATAAATAATAATAATTTTCATCTTTTATTAAATTGCAATTTTCTATATTAAATAACTCACTTATTTCACTCATAAAACATTCCCTCACTTTATTTCTTTAAAATTATCTTATCATAAGTATAGAAAAAAAACTATAATTTATGAAAATTGTATGTGTTTTAATATTGGTCTATTTGACATTATTCCCTAAATATTGTATTATTTATGTAACGCAAATACTAAAACCTTATCTAAAAATTTTTAGGAGGTGTATTACATTGAAAAAGGTTTGGTCATTTGTGATTACGGGTGGACCTTGCTCTGGTAAGACTACTGCGATTTCAACCATTGAGCAAGAACTAAGTAATCGGGGGTACTATGTTCTCACTGTTCCAGAAACAGCCACAGAGTTAATCTCAACTGGAATAAGACCATTTGGAAATTCTTTGGAAGCAGTTCCTTTTCAATACTTTGTGGCAAATAAGCAACTGCAAAAGGAAGAACTGTATCGAAAGGCTGCTAATATGATTCCTTTCGAAAAGGTTGTACTCATTCACGATCGTGGCATTATTGATGGAAAATGCTACATTAGTTCAGAAGAGTTTTCAAAAATGTTAAATTACTTCAATTTGACAGAAGTTGAGGCTCGAGACAGATATGATGCGGTTTTTCACTTGGTTACCGCAGCAAATGGTGCTGAAGCATTTTATACTTTGGAAAATAATTCATCCAGAACCGAAACACCAGACTTAGCCAGAAAACTCGATTCTTCTGGAATCGCAAGTTGGACTGGACATTCTCATCTGCACATAATTGACAATTCGACAGATTTCCAAGGGAAAATAACAAGACTTATGAATGGAATCTACTCAACTCTTGGCATTCCTGTGTTATCTGAAGTTGACAAAAAATACCTAATTAAGAAGCCAGATTTAAAAAAGCTTTCCACTTATGTGCATTACACAGCTGTTGACATTGTACAATCATATCTTAGGTCTGACAACAATGTTGAACTTCGATTACGTCAACGTGGACAAAACGGTTCTTTTTCCTATTATCTTACTGAAAAGCGAGATAACAGGAATGGTCTCAAGCGTACTGAGATAGAAAGAAGGATTTCCGAAAGAGAATATCTTTTCTATCTTACACGAATAGAGCCTGGTTTAATGCCGATTATCAAGAAGCGTATCTGTTTCGCATACGAGAACCAGTACTTCAGAATTGACATTTTCGATTTTTCTGAAGAAATGGCTATTATGGAAATAGATGTACCTGCCGATGAATCTTCAATAATTATTCCAAGTTTTATTGACATTGTGAAGGATGTTACTGGAGACCTAAGGTATCGTAATCACAATCTTTGCCAAAACCGGACACTTTGAAAGTATCAAAATTAACTAATAAAGGAGTGGCTAAAAGCCACTCCTTTATTAGTTAATACTATATTTTAAAAATAATTTTTTCTTTATAAATATCTTCCTTATTGTTTCACTGTCTGAAATTTCTTTAACCATTTTGTCTATTTTAACTTCTTTAGCTTTTTTATTTTCAGCATTTTCTAAAGCATTAATAAATTTTTCCGCTGACTTTTTGTCCTTGATAACTATGCTTTTTAAAAAAGTTTTTGTTGCCATTTTTATCATCTTCTAATTATATAATATGTGATATCTATGATAATTATACTACGGTTTTATGTAAATTTTAAGTTACTACATCCATTGTACAACAATTTTATCACATTTGATAGTATTGTCAAGAATTTTTTAATATTAAATTTTATTTAACTTGTAAGTATCTGTTAAGTAATAGGTGGCAAATAAGCAACTGCAAAAGGAAGAATGGTAAATAATATGATTTTAATATTTTTTCCAAAAATCACTAGACTTATATAAAAACTTTTGATATTATATTATCATACAAAAAGATAAAACTATATTTCATATAGTCGATTTAGGAGGTTATTATGAAAAAACTATTAAAAATATTTGTTATATTATTAGCTATAACTCTAACATTTTCAATTAATTTGTCAGTATTTGCGACAAGTACTGATGAAGCTACAGATAATAATTCAATATTGGTAAGCAGTACATCTAACTCAAGTAGTTCTAGCTCCTCAAATGGAAGCAATTCATCATCTACATCTGTTAGCTCTGTTCCTTCAATCAATGAAGATGGATTATCAATATCTGATATATTAAACATTTTATTAATAGCAACTGGTGTCGTTATAGTTCTATTGGCAATTGCAATCTTTGTTAAATTAAAATAAAAAAATTAAATATTTCGTTATATAAAAATGAGTATTTATAAATACTCATTTTTATTATTTTCTACATATAATTATTCTATTCTACTTTTTTCGATTTTTTAAAAATTATTTTGCATATTTTATATTTATTTATTAATACTATTATTAAATACAAACTTTTTATTTTGTATTTTTATATAAAATTCAAAAGGAGGATAACAATGAAAAAAAGTATTTTTATAGTTTCTTTTATTATAGTTGCTCTATTTTTTTCATTTTCATATGTATTTGCTGAAAATGCTGGGCAAGATGTTGTAAATGGCATTAAAGATGTAACTAATGGTGCATCAGACGTAGTGCAAGATGCTGCAAACGGTGCTGGTGGTGCAATAAAAGATGGTGCTAACGATGTAAGAGACGGTGCTGAAAATGCTGCAAATGACGTAAAAAATGCTGGAGAAAATGTTGGTAATGATGTTAAAAATGGTACTGAAAACACTGGAAATGATATGAAAAATGCTACTGAAAATACAGGAGATAATTTAAAAAATGAATCAAATAATGCATATACTGCAACAAGAACATCTACTCAAAATACTACTAATGCAGCAGCTGGAATGAGTAGAAATATATGGACATGGATTATAGTTGGAATAATAGCTATAGTTATTATTGCACTTGTATGGTATTATGCTAGTAGAAATAATCAATAATTTTTTTACAAGTTAAATTTAGGTGTACTACTTATATTGGCTGGCTAATTACAAAAACCCCTAAACTTAACTTGTAAATATTATTAAATTTTTAAAGCTCTTTCGATTTTTCTTTGTGCATCTTTTTTGGCTAAATCTTCACGTTTATCATAAAGTTTCTTTCCTTTACCTACTCCAAGTTCGACTTTTACTATACTTCCTTTGAAATACAAACTTACTGGAATAAGTGTATATCCTTTTGCTTGTATTTTTCCTATCAATTTATTAATTTCTCTTCTGTTTAACAATAACTTTCTCTCTCTCATAGGATCCTTATTAAATATATTTCCATGCTCATATGGACTTATATGCATAGAATAAATATACACTTCCCCATTTTTTATTCCAGCATAACTTTCTTTTAAATTAACTTTTCCTTGTCTAATAGACTTTATTTCTGTACCAGTAAGAACAATTCCTGCCTCTACAACTTCTTCAATATTGTAATTGTGCCTTGCTACTGGATTTTTCGCAATCAATTTATTCATAACCTTTTCATTCCTTTTTTAGCAATTATAACATTATATTCTTGTAATATCAACTAAAATAATACTAAACATCAGTAATTATATTTAACTCCTCCATCAAACTCTTGTATTTAAGGAAAAACACATCCTTTTCCTCAATTTCACTTGAATCCTCCATATCATTGATAATAACAGACGCACTCTCAATATTTACATTTTTACCAGAATACTCATCTTTCTTATTTACAACATTAGAAAAACTCATCTTCAAATCTGTGATAGAATTACGTAATTGCTCCCAATCCTCTGATGCCGCATATTTGTAGCAGATTAGCAAATTATACTTACTATATATAACATTAACTTCCTTTTCCTCTGCAAATTTATCGACAAATTTTGGCAAGAACGAATACAAATTGATTACATTTTCCATGGTTCCAACTTCATCCTCGTTTTCTACAGAAATCGCAACCCTATCAATATTCTTACTAAATTCAGTTAACTGTTCATTTGAGACTCCAATTTCTTTTAAATCCAATGCAACAACCGTCCATGTAGAATATAAATTTTCTATATTACTTTTTAACTCATCCCAACTAATTTCCGCATCGTTACCCAATATGTTATTTCTCTCCATTGAAAATATTTTGCTATTTTCTTGAGAGCTACTGCTTTTTTGCTGTGAACTACCCTCACTGCTTTGCCCATTAGCATTAGAATCTCCACTACCTTCACTACTTTGTCCACCAGAACTACCTTCTCCTTGTGAACTTCCAGAACTTGACTCTTCATTTTTAACCTCCTTTGCTGTCACTTTGTATCTTGAATAATCTATATTATTAAGCTTGTTTAATATAGAAATCAATTCACCATCAACATAGGATATTTCTGTGTTTAATTTTTGCTCTATACTTGCCTTCTCAGAACCTAAACTTTTACATCCAGATAAAAGAAATATTAATATAACTATATTTAAAATTTCTAAGCTTAATTTAAATATTTTTTTCAAAAAATCACCTCTATTTATTATCTTTCCCTAAAAATTACCTTTTATTCTAATGTATATATATTTCTAAAAATAAAATACTAATATAAAATAATTTTTGATTTTTTCTAAAATTTTATGCATATTCATAAAAATTTTAAAATTAGAATAGTTATATTTGAAAGGATAAAATTATGCAGTCTATAGTACGTTTATATAGTGTTTTGCCAAATGAAATTGAAAAGTTTTTAACACATTTCTATGGAACAAACTCATTTGATAAAAGCAACATTTCTGACAAGCAATGGCAAAAAAAATATCCAAATCCAATTGAAATTGTAGACATCATAGGAGCATATATAGAGAACCTTGATGACTACGACCTAACCATGTGGATTAGTATAGATAGTGGTGTGTTTATTAAAGTCACAGAAGATAATGCAGATGAGTTAATACGATATTTATATGAAAGATTTCCTTATTAATTAAATATTGGTTACAGTTCATGTACCAGAAAAAATCTTGAAGCATTTCTTAATTTAAGAAATGCTTCAAGATTTTTCTTATTCATTATTTTCATTTTCTTCCACTATCAAACTATCATCCAACTCTTCAACAGAACCTTGCTCATTTGAATAATCTGAAGATTCTTGTATTTCTTCCTGTTTACTAGAATCATTGCTTTCATCTTGACCATTTTCTTTTTCACTTGGATTAACTTCCTCTTGATCATTCTCCTGCTCACCTGAATCAGTTAATCCCTTTTGGAATTCTTCTCTTATATTTGAATTATCTTCTTGAACATTCGCGTTTTCATCTTTTACTTCTTGTGGAGCACCACACTTTGGACAAAACTTAGCCTTCAAATCAATTTCAGCAGCACATTTGTAACATAGGCGCAAGTTCTTTAATGAAAGAATCTCATTATTCATATCCTCAATCTCTTTTGCATAAGCATCAATTTTTGAGCACTCCTCAATCAAATCACTTTTTATATTAATATCTTCTTCCCTAATATGTTTTTCATAGACCTTTTTACCAATTTCAATATAAATTTCTTCAATTCTATCTTTATCATCATTAATTAATGATTTTAACTTAAACTCTCTTGTAAACTTATTAGTTTTCTCAGCGGTGTTCTTATATGTCTCACTTGCCTTTTTACTTAATCCTTCAAAAAATCCCATAATATACCTCCATTTTATATTATAATTATTTTTACAAAAATTATTCATGTTTTTTGTGTTTAATGATCCATATAAACGTGTAAATTGGACGGCTGACTATTAAATACTATTTTCTGCTTTTCTTTCTCTAGTCATTAAAATTCTAACTGCCTCTTCAGGTTTCAAATTATTATACAACACATCATAAACAGCATTTACAATTGGCATTTCAACATTAAATTTTTTAGCTAATTCATAAGCAACATCTATATTGTCTATACTCTCAATTGTCATTCCAACCTCTTTTTTTGTTTCATCTAAAGTCTTTCCTGCACCTATTAACTTTCCTGCTTTTCTGTTTCTACTATGTTCGCTTAAACATGTTACAAGTAAATCTCCAAGACCACTTAAGCCATAAAAAGTATCTTTCTTTCCACCCATTGCAACACCTAATCTAGTAATTTCACCTAAACCTCTTGTAAGTAATGCTGCAAATGAATTATCTCCTAATTTCATTTGAGTTGCTATACCAGCGCAAAATGCTAAAATGTTTTTTAATGCTGCACCAGCTTCAACTCCCCTTACATCTTTTGATGTGTATACTCTCATATTCTCACACATAAATACATCTTGCATTAATTCTAGTAATTCATCATCTTCTGAAGCTGCTACCAACACTGTTGGTATACCAATTGACACTTCTTCCGCATGGCTTGGACCAGATAGAACTCCAATTTTAGCATTTGGTATTTCTGACTTTATTACTTCATCTAGTGTTAATAAGGTGTCTTTTTCAAATCCTTTTGAACAAATTATTATTGGTTGATTTGTAACATATTTTTTATATTCTTTCACAATATTTCTTGTAAATTTTGATGGTGTCACATGTAATATAATATCAGTATCTTTTATTGCTTCTTCATAATCTAAAGTACACATTATTCCTTCAGGAATTGATACATCAGGTAAGAATATACACTTTTTTTCATTATTAATTTTATCTGCCTCTTCTTTTGCAAAAGACCATATTTTAACTTCATTTCCTAATTTAGCTAAATGTATTGCAAGAGCTACTCCCCAACTTCCACTTCCTATTATAGCTATTTTCTTCATAATTAATCTCATTCCTTCCTTACGCTCACCAGTGCTACGTCTTATAGATGGCACACATATATTTTTTATGCAAATTTATCCTTATTACTGTTCAAGCTTTTCTTCATCTCATTTTACTGTTATTTAAAACTTACCCTATTCTCTGTTCCTGAATATATTCTTTTCAAATTTGCCCTATGATTGAATATTACTAAAACTGCCATTGCTATTCCGAAAAAGACGTAAGTGTATCCTGTAACAATGTAATTATCTGTTATAAATATAGTTAATACTGGAAATAATACCGCAGCCATTATTGACCCTAAAGATACCATTCGTGTTAATACCATTACTACTAGAGCAAATACTAGGCAAATCACACCTATTAGAGGATTTACAAATAATAATACTCCTAAAGATGTTGCAACACCTTTACCTCCTTTGAATCCAAAAAAAGCTGGAAATGTATGACCTAACACCACAAAAAATCCTGCTAATTGAACTAGAATTGCTGGATTAGCTTCATCAATAACCTTTCCTAATATATATGCAATTAATATTGCAACTAATCCTTTTGCTATGTCTAATACTAGAGTAAGTGCAGCAGCACCTTTTCCTACACTCCTTAACATATTTGTAGTTCCCGCATTTCCACTACCTTTCTCCCTAACATCAAAACCTGCTATTCTTTTACTTAATATTACTGAAAAATTTACACTTCCTATTGCATATGCAATTACTGCCATTAATATATATGTAGCTACCATAGCTAATTCCTCCCTTTTCTTTTGAAATTATATCATCTCATTGTAGGATTATTCGTCCTTTTTTTCTCTTACAATCATTCTAATAGGTGTTCCTGTTAATATAAATTCTTTTCTTAATTGATTTACCAAATACCTCTCATACGAGAAATGGAATAATTGTTTGTCATTTACAAAAACTACAAATGTTGGTGGTTTTGTGCTTGCCTGTGTCATATAAAATATTTTTAACCTCTTTCCCTTGTCTGTAGGTGGTTGAACAATCGCAATAGCCTCATTTAATACTTGGTTTAATACAGATGTTGATATTCTTATTGCATTTTGATTTGCAACATTATTTATCAATTCATACAATTTATTAACTCTTTGTCCTGTTTTAGCTGATATGAATATTATTGGAGCATAGGATAAATATGCTAATTTATTATAAATTTCCTTTTTGTATTTTTCTACTGTTCCATTTTCTTTCTCATACTCGTCCCATTTATTTACAGCAATTATAATTCCCTTGCCTGCCTCGTGTGCTTCTCCTGCAATTTTCGCGTCTTGTTCTGTTACTCCTTCATTTGCATCTATCATTAATATACATACATCCGCTCTTTCTACTGCTAATAATGTTCTCATAACACTATATCTTTCAAGGTTTTCTGTAACTTTGCTCTTTCTTCTAATTCCCGCTGTATCTATAAATACATATTTTCCAAATTCATTTTCAAATTCTGAATCTATTGCATCACGAGTTGTTCCTGCTATATTGCTTACTATAACTCTATTTTCTCCTAAAATTTTATTAACAAGCGATGATTTTCCTACATTTGGCTTACCTATAATTGCTACTTTTATAATTTCACTATCATCTTTGTTGTTATTATCTTTAGGAAGTTTTTCGTAAATAGCATCTAATACATCTCCTATACCTATTGCATTTACAGATGATACTGCATATGGATCACCAATACCTAAATTATAAAATTCATATATATCATCTGGTGTTTTGCCGTAGTTATCTGCCTTATTGCATACTAAAACTATAGGTTTTTGAGACTTTTTTAACATCAAGGCAATTTCCTTATCTGCCTCTGTAACTCCTTGTTTTAAATCTGTAACAAATAATATTACATCTGCTATAGCTACTGCCATGTCAGCTTGAGAACGCATTTGTGATATTATTATGTCATCATTTTCAGGTTCTATTCCACCTGTATCTATTAAAGTAAAGTCCATTCCTCTCCAATTGGTGTCAGCATATATTCTGTCTCTAGTCACCCCCGGAGTATCTTCTACTATTGAAATTCTCTTACCTACTATATAATTAAAAAATGTAGATTTACCTACGTTTGGTCTACCTACTATTGCTACTGTTGGTTTTGACATTTTTTCACCTCTTTACGCTAACTATTGTATAACAAATTTTTATATTAGTCAAACTTTTTTTAATTGACATAATTTAGAGTACGTGCTATAATATTGATATCTCTTATGAGAAATTTACACAAGGAGGTTACTCTATGTTAGCGAATCTTACCTCAGTGGAAGTGCGGCAACTAGCTAAGGATATCAGGAAACTTCTTGAACCTGATGGCGCATCTTCGACTAAGACTACTTCGGAAATCGAAGTCAGGAGACTACTGTTTAACAAGTATAGTGACATTCAGATTGACGGAATTGCAGACATTATCAGTATATTGCAGACAAATTATGGTGAGAAGACTATAGCAAGGCTGAAATCCAAAATAAAGAAATGCGTAGTCTGGGATGCATCTGTGACAAATATGCCTACCAAAGAACTTTTGAAGTTTTTCTACACTAACACCAATTATGTTAATTTAATTACTTCACTAACACTTCAAGAGCTTTCGAAATTGGCACATAAAGGTCATGAGTGTGCAACAGTTTTGGTAAACAATATTTTGGCAGATATTAACTCAAAATATTGCATGACTGTAACTCTTGCCAGAAAGAATCAATATGTTGATACACAACTTATTGATTACTGTGAGTGTAACGACTACGCTCTTTTCACAAATGACTTATGTTTTGCCCTAAGAGCTAAATCACATAAAATAAAAGTATTTACTCCTTATGGCACTACCTCAAAGTATGAATATTTTCCAGATGATTCTGGAAAAGACATCATTTTGGATGTTAGCATCTTGAATCGGTCTTTGTATGATGTAATTCAAGAAGCAAATGCTATCAATGGCAGAAAATTCCTTATAACTTCGGATTTTGTTGATGAGTTAGAGAAAAAGAAGTCTCATACGTCTGTTGATAAATTTGTTCACTTTTTATTAGCAGATACAGATGAAACATACAGTTCTTATATTCCTTCTTCTGAGACTTGTAGTTTTGTGGATAATACTCAAGGGTGTTGTGAAAAACTCGATATTCAAGAACTTGCAAAAAAATATAATGCAGTAATTTTTACTGCAAATGATAATCAAGCATTTAATCTCAAGAGTTCATTTAACACAGCTTTTAAGTATCTTCCTTCTCAAAATGCAAAGTCAATGATAAAGAATTATGCCAAAGACTGTCCAATCTCTACCAGTGTTTCAACGGAAAAATCCGATGTTGATGTTACCTATGAGTCAGACAAAAGTAGTGATGTATCACATATAATAACTAATAGTGATTCAAGCAAGAACAGTAATGTTTCACATACAAGGACTAATAGTGTTTCATGCAATAGTAGTGATGTATCTCATACAAGAATTTAATAGCTTGCCCTAAAAACATTATACTACTAGCATACAAAACGTAACCTAAAAACACACCACGTAATCGTGGTGTGTTTTTGTTATTCAGCTTCATTTACTGAAACTATTTGTTCTCCATTATAATAACCGCAACTTGGGCATACTCTATGTTGCATCATTGTTTCATGACAGTGTGGGCATTCTACTAGGTTTGCAGCATTTAATTTCCATGTTGATCTTTTTGTATGTGTTCTAGCTTTAGACCATCTTCTTTTTGGTTGTGCCATTTTACTCCCTCCTTATGTTATCTAGATTGTATATTTCTATATATTAAATTTATACCGATTTTTAATGTCACTATAAAATTATACTAGTATTTGGTTATTTTGTCAATAGGTGGAATGGGTTTTTTTTACATCATTCTTATGTCTACTAACTTACTGCTAAGGTGCTTGAACTGTATCTATCGTAAATCTTCCCAACTTTTTCTATACTATCCAACAACTCACCATACTCTATATCTTTAGCATAAAAGTAAGTATTTTGGTATACTTTCCATCTCTTTTGCATATCTTCATCTGCACGTAAAAGCTCCAAAGTCTTCTTCCAATTACGTATTAAATCTAAAGACTCTCTATGCTCTGACGTTAGATTAATTGCTACCCTTAACAACTTTTTATTAATTTTTTCATATTGAGTATTGATTAACATATATACATCATAAAAATCCCTTATTCTAGTTCCCGCAATTCCTCTTTTTATGACTGCTTCAAACTTCTCTGCCAAAATTGTTTCAATATTATATGACCAAACTGGAATTTTTCTATCTTCCAATAACAAATTATAATCATATTCAATTTCTTTATATGTAATAGCATCACCTGTTGTAATATCTATTTTAAAAATCACAGGCATTGAATTTTTGAATTTAGCTTCAAAAGTGGCTCTATATCCATTATAATCATCGTCTTCACGAATTAGCTCTATTTTATTCATTTTAAATGTTATATCATCATCAAGCTGTATTTGGCATATTTCATTAAGTATCTTAGTTGCATTTTCAACAGTTAATTCAAATCCTTTAACTGTTGTATCCATATCCATTGTAGACCTACTTGACATTCCAAGAATTGCTGAAATAAGCATTCCACCTTTTAATATAAAATTATCTTTATATTTTGAAGCTGCTATTCTTTCTAACAACCTTTCTAACATATATATCTGTAATACAGATTGTGGTGCTACTTTTTTCTCTTTTGATATATTATTTATCTTTGCTTTTAAACTCATTACATTTCCTTGCATTGTTTTACTCCCCATTTATTTATATTTTTTATTATTCTACATCAATATAAATAAATTTTAAAGATTTGTAATAAAAATGTAATATTAAATTTATTCACCCCAATACTTCTAAATACATTTTTAGAATTTTCAAAATATTGAACTTTTTTGCATACTCATATAATAAATTTAAATTCTTATCACTTCGCTTCATATATTCCTTTAAAGCAGTATTAAAAATTTGAGTGTCTATCTTATTTCTGTCCCTAATAATATCACAAATAGTCCTTTCCATATTATAAATTCTTATTGATGTTCCATCTTCTAATTCCTTTGTTGTTAAGCCAATGTCATATCTTTCTTTATTAATATAGTGTGGAGACAACATATAATTAGAAACTCGTACATTACTCGTGAAGGTCATATCTAATGTAAATGGTGTTCTATCTGTTAAGTTATAAAAGTAAAGTGCTGTATTATGGGAAAAAATTCCAGATTTATATTGTTCACCAATAATATAAAATTCATTTATATCTTTATCTGGTCTGACATATAAACCTCTTGACACTTTAATTAAATAACCTTCATCTACAAGATTTTTTAGATATTGTCTATGAATGTTATTTTCTTCTAAGAGCTTAGTAGAAAGAATTCCATTATTTTTTTCAACAATTTCTTTAATTTTCTCGGTTTTTACCATAATACTCACCTCCGTTCTTGACAATTATATACATATAGTTAGTGTTATGTATTAATTTGTCATGTGACTTTCTAATACATATTATACACCAAATGTATACGTTTGTCAAATCACTACCTTTTCCCTTACTTTATTTATATTCATGTGAAAAATTTTTATGATAAATTTTTTTATTTTTTAGAAAATCTTACTAAATGTGTCAAATCATCATAATATGCATATAATAAATAAGAAAAAACAATCGGAGGTAATCATATGTGTGGAATAACAGGATTTGTTAATTTAACAAAAGATATCTCAAAAAACAAGAATATCATAATTCCAATGAATGAATCAATAAAAAAACGTGGTCCAGATGAAGAAGGCTACTATTATGATAAACATGCTGTTCTAGGTCACAAACGACTAATAGTAATTGATCCAGAAGGTGGAAAACAACCAATGACAGTTAGATATAACAATTGTACATATACCATTGTATATAATGGTCAATTATATAATACTCCTGAATTAAGAGATGAACTAACTGAAAATGGCTTTACTTTTGAAGGATACTCTGATACAGAAGTTCTGTTGAAAAGCTATATTCAATGGGGCTATGATGTTGTAAAAAAATTAAATGGAATTTTTGGATTTGCAATTTGGAATGCAAATAAGCAGGAATTATTTTTTGCTCGTGATCATTTTGGAGTAAAGCCACTATATTACACTTTAGAAGATAATAATTTCATTTTTGCTTCTGAAATAAAGTCTATTCTAGCATTTCCTGGAATTAAAGTGGAATTAGATAAACAAGGTATTTCTGAATTATTTGGTCTTGGTCCTGCTCATACCCCTGGAGTTGTGGCCTTTAAAAATGTTCTTGAATTAAGACCAGCTCATTTTGGTATATTCAATTCAAGTGGGCTACATATTGAAAGATATTGGTCTTTAGTCAGCAAGCCTCATGAGGATAGCTTAAAAACTACTTGTGAAAAAACAAGATTTTTGTTAGAGGATTCTATCCAAAGGCAGTTGGTTTCTGATGTTCCTTTATGTACATTTTTATCTGGAGGCTTGGATTCTAGCATTATTACATTATATGCTGCTAATTACTGTAAGGATAATAATTTAGGTCCTTTAACAACTTATTCGGTAGATTATAAGGATAATGATAAAAACTTCGTTAAAACCGATTTTCAACCTAATTCTGATAATTATTATATTGATATAATGAAAAAGAAATTAGATACCAATCATAAAGTGATAATGTTAGATACTCCAGAACTTGCTAAAGCACTAGAAGATGCTATGATAGCAAGGGATTTACCTGGTATGGCTGATGTTGATTCTTCGTTACTTCTATTTTGCAAAAATGTTAAACCAGAAGCAACTGTATCTTTGACTGGAGAATGTTCGGATGAAATATTCGGTGGATATCCATGGTTTTTTAGAGATGATGCACTAAATAGTGGTACTTTTCCTTGGTCAATTGCAATTGACGAAAGGCAAAAATTATTAAATCCTGAGATTGGCGCAAGATTGAATTTAAAGGAATATATAGATTATAGATATTATGAAAGCTTACAAGAGGTTGAAATTCTTGACGAGGATTCTATGGAAACTGCTCAAAAAAGGAAAATATCGCATCTTACTTTGAATTGGTTCATGCAAACTCTTTTAGACCGCTCTGACAGAATGGCTATGTATAATGGGTTTGAACTCCGTGTTCCATTTTGTGATTATCGTTTAGCTGAATACGTATGGAATATTCCATGGGAAATGAAGGCCTTACATGGGCGTGAAAAGGGATTGTTACGTTATATTATGAAGGATTTACTTCCTGAAGAAATCGTTGACCGAAAGAAGAGCCCTTACCCTAAAACTTGGAATCCAACATATTTATATGTTGTTAAACAAATGCTGACCAAAATTATGTCAGATAAAAATGCACCTATAAATAGTTTACTTAATAGAGATTATATTTTGGAAATACTTAATACTAATGGAACAGCATTTACTAGACCTTGGTTTGGGCAACTTATGACCGGTCCACAGCTTATGGCCTATCTTTGCCAAGTTAATATGTGGCTTGAGAAGTATCAGCCTAAGATTGAACTATAAGGAAATTCTGGTACATTCCTTAAATTTCTCAGCTAGGAAATTCTGGTACATTCCTTAATTTTCTCAGCGATACACCCACTCGGAGAAATAAAATAATAAAAATAAAAATTTTTGAAAATGTTAACGTAGGGCTCTTACAGTTTCTTGCGATACACTACTTGAGGGTGCGTGTCTCAAATCCATCGGAGAGGCTCAAGGGTGTATGCTTAGAAACTGTTAGACCCGGAGATTACGTTTTCAAAAATTTTTATTTTTATTATTTTATTTCTCTCGGCAACTCAATCCAAAAAATATATTACAAAATCTCTTAGCCTAAATTCCTAACATTGCTCCAATTGTACTGAATAATCCCATTGATATTAGCCCCATAATAATACCTGCTAAAATAACTCCTGACATAACAGCTATTACACTCTTCTTAAAATCCATATCTAAAAAACTTGCAGCAAGTGTTCCTGTCCATGCTCCTGTACCTGGTAAAGGAATACCAACAAATAAGAATAATGCAACATACAACCCCTTTCCTGCTTTTTCCTGTAGTTTTTTCCCACCTTTTTCACCTTTTTCTAAACAAAAAGTAAAAAATTTACCAATATACTTTTTATCTTTTCCCCATAATAAAACTTTTCTAGCAAAGAAAAATATTAATGGTACTGGTAACATATTTCCTATAATACATAATATGTACAGTGGTAGCATAGGTATAGGATTACCTAGCCATGGACTTAATCCAATAGGAACCGCTCCCCTTAGTTCAATTAATGGCACCATTGAAACTAAAAATACTAATATATATTTTTTTAACATATTACTTTTCACTCCTTAAAACAAACTAGATTAATTTTACTATAATATTTATTAGATGTCCATGAATTTTATACATTTTTATTTTTTATATTTTTATCAGTTACAATTCAAAATGATTAAAATGCTAAAATCCTCTTGTATTTTCATACTGTTTTTGCTATAATAATCCATATAAAATCTTATTAATAAAAAGTTCTTTACTTTTTATAATCTCAAGGAGGTATATTTATGGTAGACTTACACCTTCATTCATTATATTCTGATGGAAGTTTTTCTCCAACTTATGTAATGAATCTCGCACACAGGAATAATGTTTCAATTGTGTCACTCACAGACCATGATTGCATTATGGGATTAACTGAAGCACGGTCAGTTGCTAACAAATTAGGGATGATTTTTATTAATGGTATTGAATGCGAATGTGACTTATCTATCGAAGAAGCTACTCATATACATGTTTTAGCATACAATGTAAAAGATTTGAGTAGCATGTCAAACTATTTAGAAACTCTTAGAAGCGAAAGGTTAGATTTAATAAATCGGTACATTTCATATATGCAACAAGAACAAAATTTAAATATTGAGTTAGATGACGTAAAAAATCTAACACCCGGAATTCATTTGACTGCTAACCACATTCTTTTATGGTTAGTAAAAAATGGCATTTATCATTCGTTTTATGAAGCAAAACTAGACTATTTACTGCCCTCATCCCCACATTATTTGCCAAAAAAATATCATATTGTGGAAGATGTAATCAGATTTATAAGGAAATGTGGAGGAATTCCAGTTCTAGCACATCCCTATAGAATTGGATATTCTGATAGCAAACTTGACTCATTTGTTGGACATTTGAAGAGTTTAGGTTTACAGGGCATCGAGGCTTATTATGCTACACATTCACAGGCGCAGATTGACTTTTTATTACATCTCGCAAATAAATATGACTTGATTGTAACTGCAGGTAGTGATTGGCATGATTATGAAAACGACATTTTACCAGGAATCAAGGTTCCAGATGAGACTAAATTTTTGAAACAATTTATTTTTTAATTTTAAAAGAAGGTGCACACGAATATGCACCTTCTTTTTTTAATTTATATGAATTTTCTCTATTAATTCTTTAAAGTTAGAGCAATATGGTATTGGTATAAAAATCCTGTCTTGTAACCTTATAGCTATATCATCTAATTCTACTAATATAGATAACTTTTTTATAATTTCCATATTTAAAGAACTGTCAATTGTTTTATATTCATTATATAATGTTTTAAATTCTTCATCATTTTTGCAAACTTCCATTCTTATAAAAGCTAAGTCTAGTTCTTTTATTGTATATTTTGCTCCTCCTGGATCAACTATACCTGATAACTTATTATTGTTTATTATTATGTTGCTTGGATTAATATCAAACCACGTTAACTGCGGTTTTAAATAATCATCACATTTACTAATAAAATTTAATAACTCTGACTCTTTTTTGCAAATCTCATCAATATCCTCTTTTGATAAATATTTTTCATATATTTTTTGAAATCTAATAAATTCACTCTTTAAAAATTGACTAAATTTTTCATATTTATCTATACATCCATCATCTGTTATCCAACCAAAATATTTATTGTCCTTAACAGAATGGATGTTGTGCAATGTGACTGCTAAATCTTTAGTTATGTTAGAAAATTTAAACTTCCCATCTTTGTTTTCTAATTTATCAAGACTTTCACCAGGCATAATTTGTGTATATAATACAGATTTGTTTGGGTAATTTATATATTTGTAAACATCTGGTATAAATTCAGCAGTAGTATTATTTTTTATCTTTTTTATAACATCATACTTCTTCTTAGCTTGGTAATATGTACTATCTTCATACTCTTGATATAGATAATCATTTTGCCCTTCCTCAATAATAAATGTTTTACATCTTAAACCATTTAAAATTTCTTTCTTAATTTTCATTACTATTAACCATTTCCTTACTTTCTAGAATATCATTTATCTTATTTCTTTTTATCTTACCTGTACCTGTTGTTGGAAGTGTTTCAACAATATTTACAGTATTGATAACAAAGTTTTTTAAATTCAAATTTATATAATCATACAAATCTTGAATAGTATAATTATTCTTTAATTCCGCTACTATATCAAAATATGGAAAATTTCCAACTTTGTTAACATTTACTTTAATATGAACTCTTTTTATTCCATCAAATTGATATAATTTGTTCTCCAAATTTCTAAATTGATTATCTGACTCTCCTAGCATATTTAAATCAGTAAATCTTCCTGCAAAGAAATAAAATCCATCATTATCTCTTTTAACTACATCATTTGTGTTAAACCAACCATCTTTTGTAAGATTTTCTGTGTCCTCTATTTTCTTTCCCACATATCCTCTAAATACCATTGGACCTTTTATCCATAATATCCCCCATGTATCATTTGGTAATTCGTTTCCATCTAAATCTAATATTTTACATTCAGTATTACTTACGCATTTTCCTAAACTTCCTACTTTTCGTTCCGCTGCTGAATAATTAAAATGGGTTAATGATGTGGTTTCTGTTAATCCATAACCTTCTGTTATAACCGCACCTGTTATTTTTTCGAATTTTTTTATACATTCTATTGGTAAAGAATCTCCTCCTGAATCACATACTCTTAAATTAGTTAATTTGTGTAACATAGATTCGTTGTTGATTATATCTATGTACATATATGGTGAACCTGGAAAAATATCAGGCTTTAGATTTTCATTTAAATTTAAAAAGGTTTTTAAATTCCATTCTTTCATAATTGAAACTTTTGAACCTGCAACAATAGAACTCGTTAGACATGCAAACATTGCGAAATTGTGCCATAATGGTAGAACTGTAATACAATTTGAGTTTTCATTAAGTTTATATACCTTTTCATATTCTTCAGAAACAAATGAGACATTTTTGAATGTTGTTTCTACAGGTTTTGAGTATTTACCACTAGTACCGCTTGTATATGATATTAGCATTATTTCGTCAAATGATGGTGATAATTTTTGTAATGTAAACTCATTTGAGTAATCATTTAAATTCAATTTATCATAATTTATTATATTATTTATTTCGCTTTGTTTTAACATATCCTCTAATTCATTGTTAGTTATTATTGTTTCTAATTGGTTTACATTAATTATATTATTTAACTCATCTATGGTTACCTTGTTATTTATACCAACTATTATATATCCATTTAATGTAATAGCATAAAAAGATGCCACAAAAGCTAAACTATTTGGAAGAAAAATTCCAATTTTAGTTTTAAAGTTATTTATACCCATAATTGAATTCAAGTAATTTGTAAACCTAACTATTTCATCACTTTTTAAAGTTGTAATTTTAGCCGTTTCCTCTCCTTCAACATAATTTGCCACTATTTTTTCTTTATCTTCTATATTTTTATACATATAATTTATAATATTTTCCATTTTAATTTCATTCCTTTCTTTGCTCAAAAGTATACATAGGTATTTTCAAATTAAACCTCCATTTTAAATACTTCTTCAAATCTCCAATATATAAGTAACCACCATTGCTCTAATGGAGTAAAATTTGCAATGTTTTCTAGTTTTTCCTTTTTCAATATTTTATTTAGTATTTTAGATTTTTTTATATGTTCCCAATTATGTATACATAGTTCTTCAATTTTCTTATTATAAACTGATGGTGGTTCAGGAAATGGGTATTTTTCCCTTTCAATAATATCATTATTAATTTTTCCTTCTGCAAACTTTCTTACAATATACTTCTCTCTGCCATCCTGTAATTTCATTGTACTGTTAACATTATATGCAAGCTCTATTAATCTATGATTGTCTACAAATGGTACTCTACTTTCCACACTATTCGCCATTGCTAATTTATCCTCTTGCATTAGTAAATCATGTAATATTGTTTTTATTGATAAATCTGCATATGAATTTAAAATATCTTCTTTATTTATTCTTAAGTTTCTATCTAAATAATTCTCCATTGTATTTTGTAGCATGTTCTCAAAATCTTTATTCAATTTATCTTTAAATACCATGTTTTTTATGTAATAGTCATTTATTAGAGTTTTTTTTGTAATGTTTTCATCTGTATATTGGAATAATTTCCAAGTAAATATATATCCCAACCATGGTTCATCAGACCCTTGACCACTTACTACTACTGTGTATCCATCATCTTTTGCTGCTTTATAATTAAAATACATAGGAATATATACTTTATCTATTAATATTTCCTCGACATAATATGTTACTTTATCTATGTTTTCAATATTGTACATATCCTCACTTATTAGAATATTATGTTGATCGAAATTTTCCTCATTACTTAATTTTTTCGCATGATTTAAATCTAGATCTTTATCATAATCATATTTTATGGTATATGTGCTTAGCTTTTTTTGCATACTATCATTTAATAGCTTACATACTATACTACTGTCCAACCCTCCTGACAAAAAAGCTGCTACTGGAACTTTGGATATTAATTTTTTCTCTATAGAATTGTAAAATTCTTCTGAGAATTTTGTTATTACTTCATTATAATTGTCATATTTTTTATTAGTATCAATTTTATAATATATATGTTTTATTTTATTTTTAAATTTATCTATTTTAATATATGAACCTGGTTCTAGCATATAAATATCTTTAAAAAGTGTTTTTATTGGATCCATCCATAATTTGCAACTAAGTGAAATGGCTATTGTTTCAATATCGACTTGTCTTTTTATATTTTCATTTTGTAATATGCTTTTGATTTCACTTGCCCATATTAAATTATCTTCATCAGTATAATAGTATAATGGCTTTATTCCAAATTTATCTCTTATTAGATATAATTCATCATTCTCTTTATCAAAAAGAGCTATTGCATAACATCCTTCTATTTCTTGTAATGTTTTATCTATTCCCTTATAATCAATATATTTAATTAATACCTCTGTATCACTTGAAGATTCAAAATTATAACCATTACTTATTAACTCTTTTTTCAAGTCTAAAAAATTATAAATTTCCCCATTATAAGTTAATACATAATTTCCGTATTTATATGGTTGTAATGCTGAATCAGAAAGATCCTGTATTTTTAAAAGAGTATGTCCTAATCCGATATTATCTTCTACAAAAATACCATTTCCATCCGGTCCTCTATGTTTTATTACAGATAGCATGTTCTGGATTTCTTTTGTAGTAACTTTTTCATTATTTAATTTTACTTTTCCAACTATACCACACATACAAAATCTCCTTATTTTAATAAAATTCCTCCACTAATATTTATAATTTCACCATTAATAAAGTCTGATTTTTTACTTGTTAAAAACTCTATAGTATTAAATATATCATCCATTTCACATAAACGATGTCTTAGACTTTTTTTAGCTGTTTCAATTATTTCATCATTTGTGTATGACTGTTTTGCCAATGGTGTTAACGTTAGTGATGGATTAACACTATTAACTCTAATATTATATTTGGCTAATTCTAATGCTGTACATTTGGTTAACATATCTATTGCAGAAGCTGCGCAACAATATGCACTTGAATTCTCCATAGGCCTTTGTGATAACCTTGATGAAATGTTTATGATTACTGGATATTCAGATTTTCTTAATAATTCTATAGAGTTTTTTATACACAACATTTTTCCTATTAAATTTGTTTCAATAATTTTTGTAAAAGTCTGTTTATCATATTCCTCAATAGAACTCATTTTATCGAAAGCAGCATTGTTTATAAGTATATCTAAACGTCCATATTTTGAATTTATTTTTTCGAACATTTTCAATATTTCTTTTTCATTAGTAATATCAACATTTATAAATAACACATTGTTAGCATATTCTTTTAATTCCTCTTTTGTCTTGTTTATATTATTTTCATCATGTCCAATAACAATCACATAGTTTTCTTTTTCTAAAAATCGCTTTGCAATGTTTTTTCCAATGCCTGAAGTTGAGCCTGTTACTAATATTATTCTATTCATCATTATTTACCTTTCTATATTCAGTTACTGCTTCTATTAATAATTGCATTGCTTTTATTGTGTATTTAGAACTGTTTGCTATAGTTAATCTTATTTTATTATTCACGTTATTATTATAGTAAAAATCTTGAGCTGGTAAGATATATACAGTTTTATTATCTTTTCTAAAATCACTTAATAGCCATTGTGTAAATTTGGTAGAATTATCAATTGGTAATTCTAAGAAGAAGAATATTCCCCCTTTAGGTATTGTATATTTAATTAAGCTTTGCTTTTTCAAAAATTTTTCAACATCATTTTTTCTTTTGGTATAGGTTTTTAGATTTCTTTTAAATATTTTTGATTTACTTTTAAACATTTGGATTACTGCAAACTGTTCGACATTGGATATCGATATTCTTGCATCATATATTTTTAACACATTATTTAATATGTATTGGTTTTGAGTTATAATTGCGCCAATGCGAGCACCGCAGTTGTTAAACTTTTTTGAGACTGAATCAACTATGATTGTTTTATCATAGTCACATACAGCCAGTGACATAAACTTTTCATAAATTATTTCACTATAAACCTCATCTGAGATAACATATAAGTTATTCTTTTGAGCTATATTTATCAGTATTCTTAAATCATTTTCACTATATATATAACCATCCGGATTGCTTGGATTTGAAAACAAAATTGCTTTACAATTATCTTTAATATGTACATTGTTTTCTATTATATCTTTAATAGTTAATGGTATAATATTGATTCCTAACATATCGCAATAAATCTTATAATCTGAAAAAAATGGTTCTATTAGAATTATTGAGTCATTTTCATCACATATCAATTCTAATAGATTTATAATAGCATCAGAAGCACCTAAAGTAATTTGAACATTATTTTCATCAAACTTATTTTTCTTTATTTTTTCATTGTAGTATTTTGCAAATTCATTTCGTAATTCTTTGTTTCCTTTTGAATCAGAATAAGAATTGACTTTTTTGCTATTTTTATATGTTTTTAATCCATTATAGTAACTTTTGTCAGTTCTTATATCTGGTTGTCCAATATTTAACTTAAATACTTTCACTTTTTCATTCTTTTCTATGTATTCAACAAGTTCATTGAATTTACATATGGATGAAAATCTCATTTTTGTTACATTTTTTTGCACCACAATCTCCTTCTAAAAATTTAATGCTCAAATATAATTTTATAAGTTTGAATTCTTATGCACCTTTTGAGCTATTATATTTTTCCAAAACATCATTTATAAAACTCTTAGTAGACTTATCCTCATTAGTATATTTATATGATGATTTAATTAATTTTTCTATTGACCATTTTACGTTTAAAAGCTTGGTATCTTTATACATCTTTGAGACTGCCAAAAATAAGTTCTTCTCCATATTCATTAGTAAATCTGGATTTTTTATTGCTATAAATATAGAATCTTCTAGATATTTATACCCTCTTGATGCTTTGTTGAATTCATAAACACTTAATTCCTTTTTTATAAAATCCCTTATATTTTTTTCTTCGCAATAAAAATTCAATTCTTCTAAATCTTTCCTCAGTCTTTCCATAATAACTGGTTTTAGATGATACGAGTATATGTAATCCTTTTTTTCAATTTTATATAATTCTGTATCATATCCTGTTATAATAATTACATTTGGTTTTTTATCCATATTATCTATTTTTTCTAATATTTCTTTACCACTTATCTTAGGAATTTTCATGTCAAGTATTATAACATCTAAGTTATTATGCATTATACAATCCATTGCTTCTTCCCCATTAGTCGCTATTTTTACTAATCTTATATTTGATTTTTTACCTATAACATTATTAATAATATTTTTTACCAATTCCATATTATCATCTGCAATTAATAAATCTGTCAAACTCTTTTCCTCCTAATAAGTTTATTCTTGTACTATATAATAGTATAACATCATTTGCAGATTTATTTTTTCCATTTTTTTCCGTTTTTAGCTATTGGTTAATTTTACATGAGTAATATATAGGTTTTTTTATCATTCTTTTTTATTAGTCTACATATTCTATTATACCTCATATTAGCGGATTTTCAAGCATTTTTCATCGTCATATGTCGACATATTTCGACATATGGTTACAATTCAAGCCAGTAAGTGTACAGAATGTTAATATACTTTCCACATTCACATAATTAACACATTAACTTACTAATTACAAAGCAACCTGAATTGTAACAACATATGATGATTTGTAATTAACTATTAGTTTCTTCCACATCCACAACCACAATTTGTGAATAATAGTAAGAATACTATTATAAAGAATAAAATTTCACTGTTGCATCCATCTCCACCAAATAAGCCACCTAAAATTCCGTTGTTATTTCCACAACCACATCCACAATTTCTTCCTTCTTCTGGCATGTTTTTCTACCTCCTTTTTATTTTATATGGTATAGTATGCAAAATCGAAAAAATATGTTACAATAGTTAGTAAATTATAATTTTATATTCTTGAAATGTGATAATAAATAATTTATAACACTTAACATTATTAATAAAAGCTCACATTTCAAAACTTCTTTTGAAAGGATTTTATAAAAAATGAATAAGATAGAATTATTGTCACCTGCCGGTGATTTTGATTGCTTAAAAGCTGCTGTCCAGTCAGGTTGTGACTGCGTTTATTTTGGTGGAAACATATTCAACGCTAGAACTTCTGCTAGTAATTTTGATGATGAAGAATTAAAAAAAGCTATTGAATATGCAAAAATTAGAAAAGTTAAAACAAATTTAACTTTGAATACTTTGATAAAAAATGATGAATTTACAGATAGTTTAAAGCTTGCAAAAAAGGCTTATGAATATGGAATTGATGCTATTATAGTACAAGATTTAGGGCTTGCCAAAAAATTGATTGAATTGTTTCCAGATTTGCCAATACATGCAAGCACACAAATGACTATCCATAATTTAGAAGGTGTTTTAGAGGCTGAAAGGCTTGGATTCAAAAGAGTTGTACTTTCTAGGGAATTATCAATGGATGAGATTAAATATATTTGCGATAATTCTAATATAGAAATAGAAGTCTTCGTTCATGGAGCTCTATGTATTTGTTATTCAGGTCAATGTCTTTTATCTAGCATGATTGGAGGACGTTCACGGAAACCGTGGCAAATGTGCCCAACCTTGTAGATTGCCTTATGAATTAGTAAAAAAGACTTGTAACTTTGAAAACGCTGAAATTCCCGATGATATAGATACTTTGGATACTTCTAAAAATACTGAGATTTCTGATAAAATAAACACTTTTTATAATACAGAAACTTTAGATAAAGGACACCTATTAAGTCCAAAAGACTTATGTTCCTTAGACCTACTCCCTACTTTGGTAAACCTCGGAGTAACCTGCTTCAAAATTGAAGGTAGACTAAAAAATCCAGAATATGTATCTACAGTAACTAGAATTTATAGAAAATATATAGATTTGGCACAATCAGACAAGCCATATATAGTTGAGGAAAATGATAGAAAAGACTTGTTACAAGTATTCAATCGTGGCGGATTTTCTACAGGATATTTAGCCTCTAAGCCTAATTCTGATTTGATATATAAGCATAAATCAAATAATATGGGGATACCACTTGGAAAAGTCTCTAATTTTAACAGCAATAAGGGATATATAACATTAAAATTGGAAGACGATCTTTCAATTGGTGATACTGTTAGTCTTGAAAAAGAAACTGGAACTTATACCATTTCTGAATTAATGATAAACAAACATAACACTCCTTCTGCTCACAAAGGCGATATTGTTAAAATTGGTAGAATAAAAGGTAAAATATCCATAAATGATAACATTTTCAAAATGAGTTCAAAAAAGCTTAATACACTAACAAATACTCTTCTAAACAGCGAAAATATTAAAGCTAAAATAAATTGTAAAATCACTATCCATAACAACACCCCAATTGCTATGAGAATTTTTACTGATAATGTAACTTCTATTAATAATAACACCAGTCACCTCTTAAGTACTAATACAAATTCAACAGATTTATATAAAAATATAGACTTTACGATTACATCAGACTTAATTCCTGTTGATGCAATTAATTCCCCAATCACGAAAGAGAGAATTCTAGATCAGATTAACAAATTAGGTGGTACTCCTTTTGAGTTTGAAAATATTGACGTAGATTTGGATGATAATTTATATATACCTAGTATTAGTAAATTAAATCAACTGCGTAGAGATTGTATTAATAAATTAGAAGAAATTTTGCTAGATAGAATTCATAGAAAATGTGAGATTGATTTAGATAAGCACAATACACATAGTAATGATAACATAGGTATATGCACTACTGATGATCCAGAAATGAATAAAAATAGCACAAATATATGCGAGGTCAACCATCAGAATTATACTGAT
>CANQKT010000031.1 GCA_947624525.1 uncultured Clostridia bacterium
AACAATATCATTTTTGGTACTCTCTTTCAATATTTTATTTTCAATGTAAGTGTGACATATCTATTTTAAACCTATATTTATTCAAAAATTAATTTCATTATTTTTTTGTAGTAGTATTATTGTATTATAGTGTGTTGAGAAAAGAAATAAAATAATAAAAAATCGAAAAAAGCAAATAATAAAAATGTAAAAATTAAAGCTTTGATTTGATAAAAAATGGGAAATTTAGTAGATCAATTTATTATAGTATTAGCATTTTTTTTAATCAAATCATAAAATTTTTACTTTTTTTAAGGAGGTATTTAATATGAGTGATGATAAGTATAAGAAAAAAGAAAGACAATTGGATAATTTGGAAAATTTAGTTGAAAATCATACAAGGACAGAAAGACATTTGGAGCAATATTCAGAAATAGGTAGTAAGGAAAATAAGGATAATGCGAGAAAAAAACAAGCAATAAGAGAAAATGAAATTCAAAATTTAAAAACAAATATTATAAATGATGATAAAGAAACTATTCCTGACCAAATAAATAATATTACAGAAAATTACGAAAGTACTCATAGGTATATGGAAGATAACTATAACAAGATTCCTAAAGATATGTGGGATAATTTGAACAAGAAGCAAGATAATAGAGAAGAACAAGTTAGTAATTTGATTGGAAAGCTTGATTTTGATGAGGAATAGCATATGCTATTCCTCAAATTCCTGATTTTAGGGTTTATAAAGTAAAGTGTGTAATTATAATTTATTTTTTTATAAACATTTGTACATATATTTTCCCATATTTTGGACTAGATACTACAGCTAATCCTGTATAATTATAGCTACTGTTTAGGATGTTGGCTCTATGTCCAGATGAGTTCATCCATGCTGTTACTGCTGCACTATTACTTGAATTACCAGCTATATTTTCACCCGCAGATGTGTAGGTAATTCCAAAATTTTTCATCATGTTAAAAGGAGTTCCATATGTAGGTGACTCATGTGCAAAGTAGTTGTTGTTTACCATATCTTGTGCTTTTATTCGTGCTACTCTTTGTAATTCTGAGTCTACTTTTAAGGCTGATAGTCCATTTTTTGTACGTTGTTGATTTATTAAGTTAAAGGTTTCTAATTCATCAGCTGTTAGTATTGATGTGTTTGTTGAGGAATTAGATCCTCCAGTTCCAGAGCCAGATGGTGTGCTTGTTGATGTTCCACTAGAAGTGCCAGAACCTGTTGGGTATATAGGTTTTACATATTGTTGACTTACTGCTCCTACATAATCTCCTTCAATCTGAACTATATACCAACTTCCTACTCCAGCAAATACTCTTATATATTCATTTTTGTTTACAGTTGCAACAACGGGGTAACCAGTTCCAGGTCCACTTCTGACGTTTAATCTACTTGCGGTTACAAGACCTGTTGAGAAGTCTAGTTTGTAGTAGTATTGCATTCCAAATGATTTAGTACATGCAAATATTAGTATGAATAAGATTAGTACTGTTGTTAAGATTGTGAGTTTCTTTTTGGTTATTTTAAAATGTTTCATTATTTTCCCTCCGTATATTTTTTGTGTGTTTATATGTAATTTATATGAATTTTTTATGTGAGATATGATAGGTGTGTTTTAATTTTTTTTATTTTTTATGAGTGAAGGAGTTTTTGAGAAAATTAAGTTTAGAGATTTAATAGTTAGGCATTATAATGTGTTGTCAAGAAAAATAAAATAAAAAAATTGTAGAATTTTGTAGGATGTTATGGTAAAGTTGGTATAGATATATTTTTTAAAAAATTGCAAATTGTGAAAATATATGTAATGTAAATTAAAAAGAGGGGATAAGTATGAAGAAAAGAAATGTTGAATTTAAATTGTGGAAATTTATAGGAGTTGTAGCTGTAGTAATAATTACGTTAATTATAATATTAAATCAAAAGAATGATGGAACAATTAGGAAAATGGCAAATAATAACGAAGATACAATAGTTGTAAATGTTCCAGAAGATAATACAACAAGTGTTTCATTAATAATGGTGGGGGACAATCTTATTCATAGTAGTGTTTATAAAGATGCAAAAAGATTAGCAGGAGGAACAGGATATGATTTTAAGCCAATTATTGAGTATATAAAAGAAAAAGTTCAAAATTACGACTTAGCATATTATAATCAAGAAACTGTGCTTGGTGGTTCAAAACTTGGAGTTTCAGATTATCCAACCTTTAATTCCCCACAAGAAGCTGGAGATGCAATGATTGATGCCGGATTTAATCTAGTTAGTTTGGCAACAAATCATACAATGGATAGGGGAGAAAAGGCAATTTTATCTTCTATTGATTATTGGAAAAAGCAAGAAAATGTACTAGCAGTAGGTACATATGAATCTGAAGAAGAAAGAAATGAGATTCAAATTAGAGAAAAAAATGGAATAAAATATGCACTACTTAGTTACACATATGGAACAAATGGTATTGCTGTTCCACAAGGGAAAGATTATTTAGTTAATGTATGGCCAACAGATTTAAGTATTAATGATCCGCAAAAAGATAAAGATTATCAGGCATATAAGGAACAAGTAAAAAAGGATATTGAACAAGTAAGAGATAATGTTGATGTATTAATGGTTGCAATGCATTGGGGTGTTGAATATACACATAATCCAACTGAGTATCAAAAAGATTCAGCCCAGTTTTTGGCTGATAATGGTGTTGATATTGTGATAGGTTCACATCCTCATGTTATTCAACCTGTAACTTGGATTGATGATACTTTGGTAATTTATTCGTTAGGTAATTTCCTTTCAGCTCAAAATCAAGATCAAAATTATAATAAGATGGTAGGTTTAATGACTTCTCTAAATATAACTAAAACAGTTAAAGATGGAAAAACTGAGGTTAAGATTGATAATGTAGAAAATGAGTTGATTTTTACTTCTTTTAATATTAAAAGTTGGAGTAATTTTAAGGTTATTCCGTTTAGTAATGAGAATATTGGAAAATATTTGCCTAATTATAAGAGTGTTTATGAAATGTATAAAGCAGTAGTTCAAAAATTGGATTTATCTATGAGTGTTGTGCCTGCTTATGATGGGGAGAGTGATGTGTAATTCTTTTGCTACTCTACAAAACTTTCTTATGTTAAAAGTATTAAATAGTGACGGTCTATTTCTTTAATTTGTTTATATGAGTTAAGTTTTATGGGGTATTAGTAAACATAAAAGAATAAATAAATAAAAAAGATTTCAAAAAAATATAGA
>CANQKT010000032.1 GCA_947624525.1 uncultured Clostridia bacterium
AAAAGGCTGTAAGTCTTAATTATCAAGACTTATAAGCCTTTTTTTATTCATTAACTGTCAAAGATGAGATTATAATAACCTATATATAGCACTAAAATAGTACAAAATCAAGTCTTTTTATCATAAATAACTTCTAATTTTGGGTATATTATATAATAAATTGGAATCTCACACTCAATATTCTCTACTTCAGTATCATCATAAAACACTACCAGCAATTTATCAGTATTGTGCATAAACTCAATTTTACTATTCAGAAACTTAACCATTCCTTTTTGATTTTCCTTATCTGCAACAAGAATATTGCACTTCCAATTTTCTGTAGTATAAAAAGTTATAATAGATGGATTACTACCAGGGCAATATCTTTTTGCTACTGGTTTAAATACACATAGTATATCTAATGCAATCAACATTTTCTCATTTAGAGTTCTTGTATTATGTACGAAAATATCTCCTCTCTTACTTACCATATTGCTATTCAGAATTTGTTTAAAAGAGCTTTTCTTATCATCAAACAATATTTGTAAATGTTCTAATTTGGCACATCCAAAGTCCTGCAGAAAATTAATTACTTTTACATTATCCACCATAAACTTGACCTCCTAATTTAAAAATTTTTTTCTATTTAGATTTGACAAAATTATGATTGTATGTTATTATTTAGTTACAAAAAAATGTGTTCGAATTATCGCTAAGATTCACATTAAAGTCGTATGTGTATATTGCAACTACACATACTTTTTTTATGCTCATAAAAACAGAGCAGGTTGCAACTCCTACTCTGCCGACTTTTATGTATTGCTTACAGTAAGTCTTTGTTCTTTTGTTCTTCATTGACTTGATTGTTTTGTTCTTCTATTTGTTGTTGCAAAATAAAATTTTGCTGTTTTTCCATTATTAGTCTATCAACCAAGTTTAGAATCACATCGCTAAGATTCATACCACAAGCCTCCTTTCCACTTAAAAAATCGCATTGAATTTCTATTCAACACGATTTTAATTTTATTATTTATCTCTATAATGTGAACCACATTGAGCAATTATAATTTGATTATTTTCTATCTTGTAGACAATTCTGTTTTTATCATCAATTCTTCTACTCCAATAGCCAGATAAATTTCCTGATAAAGGCTCCGGTTTTCCTAATCCTTCATATCCATTTCTGTCTATATCCTTTAGTATCAGGTTTATTTTTTTAAGAGTTTTCTTATCTTGTGTCTGCCAGTATAAGTAATCCTCCCAAGCATCATCCTGCCAAGCCTTATTCATCTTCCACCTCTATTAAGTCATGTACTGTCGTTTTTCCTTTTTCAATATCTTTAACAGCTTTTTCTAATCTTTCCATATTGGCAGCACTATAAAAAGGATCTGCTGTTATTTCAAAAGGGATTTTTTGTTCTTTTACTGCCTTTTTTACAAAAATATTAAATGCTGTTGTCATTGTCATTCCTATATCTGAGCAGAATTTTTCAAATTGTTTTTTTAATTCTTCATCTATTCTAATACTAATATTGGTTTGTGCCATTTTTATCACTCCTCACTTTATATTATTATATATAATTATAGCATTTTTGTTAATACTTTGTCAATATATTTCATTACATTGTAATAATATTATTATATATATTACTATTTTGATATTTGTTCACATCAAATCTTTTTATTGTAAATATTATATAAGCAAACTTCCTTTCATAAATTAAATATACAGTGAATATTATATTTTTTTACAAATACTTTTAAGGTACTATAAGCTATAACCATTATTATTAGTCGGTGCGTGAAGTTCAGGCTTTTTTTAATTATCTTCTAATTCTATTTCTTCAAGCCCTTTTACTGTTGGCTCAGTTATGATATTCCCCATGTAATCATACCTAGATCCATGACATGGGCAATCCCAAGTTTTTTCCAAATTATTCCAAGATACTAAACACCCTAAATGTCCGCAATATGGTTTTACTGCAAAAATTTTTCCATCTTCCCTTTTATATACTCCTATTTTTTCACCATCTATTTCAACTATTCCTCCATCACCTAATGGTATTTTTTCATACACATCTTTTGCTGGTTTTATTTTATTAATTAATAATGAATATGTGCTTTCCTTAAGCATGTTTCCAAATTCCTTGATATTTTTTATTGGTTTTAATCTTGTTGCTCTGTAAATTTCAGCATATTCATTTTTATTTCCAATAATTAAATCTAAAATAATTTTTCCTGCCACATGTGCAGTACTCATGCCCCATTTTTTGAATCCTGTTGCAACATACATATTTGGTAATAAATTTGAAAATTCACCTATATATGGAATTTTATCTAATGTTATACAATCTTCAGTTGACCATTTAAATTTTACTTCTGCATCTGGATAATAATTTTTTATATAATTTTCTAAATTAATAAAACTGTCTTCTATTTTTCCATCTGCTTGACCAGTTCTGTGCCCTGATCCAGCGATTATGAGTAAATTTTTTCCATTATATTTTGCAGTTCTAAAAGATATCACAGGATTGCATGACTGAATATACATTCCATCAATTAATTTTTCATTTTTATCATTTGTATCAACTGCTATTGCATATGATTTGTCTTGATACATTTTACTAAAATACATTCCGGGAAAGTTTTTTATCGGATAATGTATAGCAATAACTACTTTTTTTGCAATTACCCTACCGTCTTCTGTACTGATTTTATACAAATTATTAATATATTCTATATTTTCTACTTTACTATTTTCATATACTTTAACACCTAATTTTGACGCTCTGTCAAATAATTCTATTGTGTATTTTCTTGAATTAAATTGTGCTTGATTTTTAAATTTAATTGCACCTAAAACTTTTTCAACTGGTATATTGATGTCTTCAACAAATTCTGCATCAAAACCTATTTCTTTTAATGCTTCTATTTCTTGTTTGATTTTATTTAATTCATTTTCTTCTGTAGCAAATACATATGCATCCTTTTTTTCATAATCACATTCTATTTTTTCATCATTTATTATTTTTTCTGCTAATTTTAAACCTTCTTCATTAGATTCTAAATATTTTTTTTCAAAATCTTTTCCATATTCATTTTTTAAATAATTATAAAATAAACCATGTTGACTTGTTAATTTTGCTGTTGAATTTGCTGTTACTCCCATACATATTTTATTTTTTTCTATGACAATTACATCTATTCCATTTTTTGCTAATAGGTATGCAGTAACTGCACCTACTATTCCTCCACCAATTATGCATACCTCTGTTTTTTCTTCCTTATTTAATTGTGGGTACTTGGTTTGGTATGAATCTGCAATCCATAATGATTTTTCCATATTTTCTCTTGTATAATGTTTTTTTCATTATACTTTCCTTTCATCATATTTTTATTTTCTGCTTAATTGCACACTAACAGTTCTTTCCCTATTGTTTCTTAACACTGTTAATGTAACTGTATCTCCTATATTTTTTGAATATATATACTCTCGTAAATCACACATTTTTTCTAAATTATTATCATCAATTTTAGTAATAATATCACCTATTTGTAATCCACTTGTAAATGCAGGTGAATCCATTGATATTTGTGCAACATATATTCCTGTATCAAAATCTATATTTGAATCTAAATATGGTATTACTTCCCTGTCATAAGCAAAAATTCCTATACTAGCTTCTTCAAAGGTTCCATCATTTTCTAATTTTTGAATTATAGGCTTTATAACATTTATCGGAACAGCAAAACCTATCCCCTCAGCAGATGTAATTTTTACAGTATTTATTCCAATTATTTCTCCATTATTATTTATTAATGGACCTCCACTATTTCCCGGATTTATTGTAGCATCAGTTTGAATTAAATTGGACATATAAACTTCACGCTCATTTTCTTGATTATTTAATCCTTCAGAGGTTTGTTCATTTTCTTTGAATATAATTGTTCTATTTAATGCACTTATAATTCCAGATGTAACTGTTCTTTGAAATTCGAATCCAATTGGATTACCTATTGCATACACACTTTCCCCAACCTTTATCGAATCCGAATCTCCTAAACTGGCATAACTAACACATTTCATATTTATTTTTATAATAGCAAGATCTAAATTTGAATCTGACCATATTACATTAGCATTATAATTTTTTCCATCTTCACTTGTTACATAACAAGTACTGTTCTTCGCCCCAGAAACATGCTCATTTGTCAGAATATATCCCTTTTCAGAAATTATAACTCCACTACCAATTCCCATTTGTGATACACCATCTTCTGTAAATATTGCACTACCATTATCTTTTAATTTTGATATTCCAACAACACTTTCCGTAGCATTTTGCAACATTTGTGTTATCGTTACATCTTCCTGTTTTTTTACTTCAACAGTTTGAGATAAACGTTCAACTTTAACTGTGGTATGATCATTTATTGGAATTTCTTTATATATTTGGTATAATTTAATTCCTGCTAAAATTAGAAATATGATTATTAGACATGTAATTATTATTTTTTTAATTCTTCTTCTACGTTGAGAATAAATATACAAATTTTAATTTCCTCCTTTATTAATACCTAATTACATTTTTTACAAATTTATAAAAATTATACAATTCTACAAAATAATTAATTTATTTCTCTCGGCAACATATTATGATGGTTAAGTTATGGAAATTTTAAGCAACTGAACTGTAATCATAAAATTCAACTAATTTACAAAATTCTGTTTCAGTATTGTACAACACCAATTTTAATGATATAATTTGACCAAATTTGCAATGGAGGGAGTAATATGAAATTAGAACAAAACGATGCACCATTTATATTTTCATCAACATCACTACCTGATGTATTCTTCACAGAATATCTATCATTTGCTGATGGAAACTACATAAAAATATATTTGTATATGTTATTTTTAGCCAAATATGGAAAAGACATTAAAGTAAATGATTTAGCAAAAAAATTACAACTTCCATTAAAAACAATACAAGATGGAATAAAATTTTGGGAAGAGCAACAAATTATCACGAAGAAAAATGCAGGATATATTTTAAACAACTTGCAGGAAATTGAATTGCATAAATTATACAATCCTAAAATTACTTCTTCTCCTGAAGAGTTGGAAAAAACAGCTAAAAACCAGTACCGTTCAAAGGCAATAGAAAATATAAATAATGAATTTTTCCAAGGTATAATGTCACCTTCATGGTATAGTGATATTGATTTGTGGTTTAAAAAATATTCTTTTGATGAAGAAGTGATGATTGCTTTATTTAGATATTGTTTTAATCGTTCTGCTTTGCATAGAAACTATATTCAAACTGTTGCAGAGGCATGGTCACAAAATAATATAAAAACTTTTAATGATTTGGAATTGTATTCTGAAAAACAAGAAAAAATTAAATCTTTAGGTAATACAATTTCTAAAAAGTTAAATTTAAATAGACAATTATCACAATATGAGGAAGGTTATGTTTCAAGATGGAATTTGGAATATGGTTTTAATTTTGATATTATCGAAATTGCCTTAAAGAAAACTACTTCTAAATCAAATATTAGTTTTGATTATTTAGATAAGATTTTAACAGATTGGCATGATAGAAAATTAAAAACTCCTTCTGAGGTAAATGCTTATTTAATTGAAGCTAAAAATAAAAGTAAAAATATTAAAAATTTAGAAAAACAAACAGGCTATACTAATTATGAGCAAAGGGAACGTTCTGATTGGGATAATTTTTATATTAATACAAAAGGTAATTATAATTTAGATACTAATATTAATCTATAATTTTTTAATAATATATAAAACTCTAATTAAATAAGTTGGGATGTGAATAAAATGAATTCAGCCATATTGTCAGAACTTTTAAAGACGTATGAACAAAAGAGATTGACAGCCGAAAAGGATTTAGAAATTCGAAAAAATAAATTGTATATGGATAATCCTAGATTACAAGAAATTGATGATGAATTATCTAAACTAGGAATTTCAACAGCTAAAGCTTTAATTATGTCTAATTCTAAAGAGTTATTAAATGAATTAAATATTAAAGTAAATATATTAAAAAATGAAAAATTAAATATTTTAAAAAATTTAAATTTGCCAATAGATTATTTGACACCAAATTATCATTGTAAATTATGTAATGATACTGGTTATATACAAGATGAATATAAGTCTACAATGTGTAATTGTTTGAAACAAAAGTTTTATAATATTGAATATAATAAGTCAAATATTGCGAATTTGGAAATTCAAAATTTTGATAATTTTTCTTTAGATAAATATTCAGATAAAATAGATAAAGAAAAATATTGTTCTGAAATATCTCCAAGGGAAAATATAAATTTGATTAAAAATATTTGTTTAAATTTTATTGAAAATTTTGATGATCCAAAGGAAAAAAACTTATTATTTACTGGAAATACTGGATTAGGAAAAACCTTCCTTTCAAGTTGCATTGCTAAAGAAATTATACAAAGAGATAAGACTGTTCTATACCAGACAGCTCCAATAATGTTAGATACTATAATTGATTATAAATTTAATAAAAATAATTCTTCTGATGAAACCTATAAAAATTTATTTGATGTAGATTTATTAATAATTGATGATTTAGGAACTGAGGCTTTAAATAATGTAAAATTTACTGAATTATTTAATATAATTAATACTCGTTTATTAAATCAAAATGATAGATGTTTAAAGACAATTATTTCTACAAATTTGAGTTTGCCAATTTTAAATAAAACATATGGAGAGCGAATTATTTCAAGATTGATTGGTGATTATAATATTTGCAGGTTTTTTGGAGAAGATATTCGATTTTTAAATAGATAGATTATTTATTTTTATTATTTATTTTTATTATTTATTTTTTTATTAATTTTTTTATTAATTTAATTTGTTTAATTTTTTATTAATATTATAAATGAAAAAAAATCCAATTTATTATAATAAATTGGATTTTTTTATTATTGTTTTTTGTTTTATATAAGAACCTATTATTTTATGAAATATATTTATTGATTTATTATTTTATAATTCTTATTTAATGTTTGTTTTTATACTTCTTTTTTTTCTTCATTATTATCTCCGTCTTCAGGTGATATAATTTCTATACTTACAACCTTTCCTCCGTCATTTGTTCTCATTAATGTAACTCCTTGTGTTGATCTTCCTAATACACTTATTTCTGAAACTTTTAATCTTATAATAGTACCTTTATCTGTAATCATCATTACATCTTCATTTCCATTAGCAATTCTTATTCCAACTATATTTCCTGTTTTAGGAGTTATTTTATAAGTAATTACTCCTTTTCCTCCTCTATTTTGTACCCTATATTCTTCAAGTTCAGTTCTTTTTCCAAAACCATTTTCAGTAATTGCAAGTAATGTAGCATTATTGCTACCAATAATTGATTCCATACCTATTACAAAATCATCTTTGTCTAATCTTATACCTAATACACCTTGAGCAGTTCTTCCTACAGGACGTACATCTTTTTCATCAAATGTTATGCACATACCTTTGCTAGTAACTAATACTACATTATCTTCACCATCAGTTAATCTAACATCTATTAGCTCATCATCTTCTTTTAATGTTATCGCTAACAAACCTGTTTTTTTATTAGAGCTATATTCATTTAATGATGTTTTCTTGATTAATCCATTACGTGTAGCCATTAACAAGTATTTTCCTTCTGCAAAATTTTGTAATGGTATTACTGCAGATATTTTTTCACCATTGTCAAGACTTAATAAATTAACAATAGCTGTTCCTTTAGCAGTTCTTCCAGCCTCTGGAATTTCATATCCTCTTAATTTGTACAATTTTCCTTTATTACTAAAGAATAAAATCGTATCATGAGTAGATGCTGTAAATATTTGTTTTACAAAATCTTCTTCTCTTGTAGCAATTCCTGTAATTCCCTTTCCACCTCTTCTTTGGCTTTTATAAGTGTCAATTGGCATCCTTTTTATATAACCAAAATGTGTTAATGCTACAACAGTTTGTTCTTCTTTTATTAAATCCTCTACATTAAATTCGCCTTCTGCAGCAACAATTTTAGTTTTTCTTTCATCTCCATATTTTTGCTTTATTTCTAACAATTCTTCTTTAATGATGTCAAAAACTAATCTCTCACTATTCAAAATTTCTCTTAAATGTGCAATTAATTTCATAAGTTCATTATATTCTTCTTCAATTTTTTCACGTTGTAATCCTGATAATGTTTTTAATCTCATATCTAATATTGCTTGAGCTTGTATATCTGAAAGACCAAATCTCTCCATTAATCTTTCTTTTGGATCATCATATGATGAACGTATAATATTTATTACTTCATCAATATTATCCAATGCTATTTTTAATCCTTCTAATATATGTGCTCTTGCTAATGCTTTATCAAGTTCAAATTGTGTTCTACGTAATATTACATCTTTTCTATGATCAATATAATGATTTAAACATTGTCTTAATGTTAATATTTTAGGTTCCCCATCAACTAATGCTAGCATTATAATTCCAAAAGTATCTTGCATTTGAGTAAATTTATATAACTGATTTAATACAACTTGAGCATTTGCATCTCTCTTTAACTCTATTACAATTCTTACTCTATCTATTCTGTCTGACTCATCTCTTAAATCAGAAATTCCTTCAATCCTTTTTTCTCTAACCAATGCTGCGATATTTTCAACTAATTTTGCTTTATTTACTTGATATGGAAGAGAATTTACAATTATTCTTTGTTTATTATTATTCATCTCTTCAATTTCTGCTTCTGCTCTAACTGTGATTTTTCCTCTTCCTGTGGTATATGCTTGCTTTATTCCTTCCCTACCTAAAATCACTCCTTCAGTTGGGAAATCTGGTCCTTTAATTATTTTCATTAAATCTTCATCTGATACATCATCGTCATCAATTATTTTTATTATACCATTTATTACCTCTGTAATGTTATGTGGTGGTATATTAGTTGCCATTCCAACAGCTATTCCAGATGAACCATTTATCAATAAAGTAGGAATTTTTGATGGCAAAACTTTTGGTTCTTGCAATCTATCATCATAGTTTGGCATAAAATCAACTGTATTTTTTTCAATATCAGTCAACATTAATTCAGCAATCTTAGCCATCCTAGCTTCTGTGTACCTCATTGCAGCTGCACCATCACCATCTATAGAGCCAAAATTTCCATGCCCATCTATCAAGGGATATCTTAAAGAAAAATCTTGAGCCATTCTAACCATAGCATCATAAACTGAAGAATCGCCATGAGGATGATAACGACCTAAAACAGAACCTACTGTATTAGCACATTTCCTGTAAGGCTTGTCTGATGTTATACCATCTTCATACATAGCGTATAAAATTCTTCTATGTACAGGTTTCAAACCATCTCTAACATCAGGTAAAGCACGAGATACAATAACACTCATTGCATAATCAATATATGATGTTTTCATCTCTGACTCAATATCTCTTTGTATAATTTTTCCGTCATTTGAATCCATTTTTTTACCTCTTTTCTAGTGTATATCACTGTTTGTATTATACTAAATTTAAAAAAAATATGCAATAAAAAAATTCAAATTTTATTTTAAATATACTACATCTTAAAGTCACTCTATAAAAGAAATAATTTTTCTTGAAAAAAGTGGATTATGGATGGTAGGATTTTCATAAAATTATATTAATGTATCAAATGAAACAATTTAATAAATTAGATTAAAATAAATAATTTTATAGAGTAACTTTAAGATGTAGTATATTTATCTTTTTTATAAATTTTCTGCTAATTCTAAATAAACATCACTAAAATCAAAATTATCATTATTTTTAATTAGCTCATTAATATTTTCTATTTTATTTACATTTTTTAGTATGTTTTCTAATGGTAATATTTTTTTCATTTGCTTTTCAATTTTGTTATATTCCTTGTTTAATCCTTCAACATCTTTTTTAGAATAACATTTTTCCCAATTTCCTATGTATTTTTCTATTTTTTCCAACGCTTTCATTTCATCTGTAAATTCATTTTCAACATTTTTATTAATATTATTTAAAATTGCATCTTTACCATTTTTTATTGCATTAGATATATTCTCTGAAATTAATTTTGTATTAGTTATTTTTTCAAGAACATTATCTATACCACTAGAAATTTTATCCAAAAATTCGCCTTTTTCTATTGCATCTTCTGCTTGCTCTATACTTGAAAATTCCGAATCTTCTATACCTAATAATTTTTTTCCAACCTCTACTGCATTTTGTATTGATGTAGATATAGCACCTTTTATTCCTCCTGTTACTAATGCATCTTTAACTTCAATAACTTCATCTTCAATAAAATCTGGCAATATAGCCTTTAATCCTGCATCAATTGCAGTGTTAACTGTTTTACCAATATTAGAATTTAAAAAATTCTCTTGCATATTTTTTAAATCAAAATTATTAATTAATTTATTTCCTAAATCATTAATTTTATCCAATAACTCCATAATTCATATCTCCTTTTCTTATTTTATTTTTATTTTTAATTATATCTTTAATTTTTATTTTTATATTTTATTTTTATATTTTATTTTTATATTTTATTTTTATATTTTATTTTTATATTTTATTTTTTATTTTATTTTTTATTTTATTTTTTTATTTTATTTTTTTATTTTATTTTTTTATTTTATTTTATATTTTTTTTATTTTTTTATATTTTTTTATATTTAAATTTTTTTGTTTTATTTATTTTCTATAATTTTTCTGCCAATTAAATCATACTTCCTCAACATATTATTTTTTATATTAATATTTTTTATATTTTTATTAATTAAAGAATTATAATCATTTTTTAATTTTATATTTCCAAGAATATTATAATCAGAATATAATTTAATTAGAAATTTCATATCTATACTTTTTTTATTAAATTTATTAAAAATAATATTTATTTTATTTTTTTCAATATTCCAATTTGTATAATACATTTCTAATATTCTTCTACTTTTGCTTATTTCTAATAAATTTGCTTCCGTTAAAAATATACATTGATCACTAATATTTATAACCTCTTTAGTATATTCAAAAAAACATTCTGATGTAGTATCTACTATTATTAAATCATAATATTCTGATAATTTTCCCATTATTTTTTTTATTTTCTCACAATTAATTTTATTAAATGAATCAAAAATTAAATTAATACCAGAAATTAAATCTATTTTTTTATTAATTTTAATAATTAAATTTTCAATTTTAATATTATCATTATAAAAATTATTATTTTTCATTATTTTTTTTATTTCTTCTGAATATTTATTTACTCCCAAAATTGTATGTAAACTATTATTTAAAATATCAAAATCTATAATTAATATTTTATTACAATATTTTTTTACTGCTTTTGCTAGCATAACTGAAAAAACACTTTTACCTGAACCATTATTACCTAAAATAGAAATTATTTTATTTTCTTTATTTAGAATATTATTAATAAAATATTTTTTATTTATTGTTTTTAAAAATTCTTTATTTAATATTTTATTTTTTATTAATAAATTTTTTATAATATTTTTTTTATTAAATATTTTATTATTTTCACAATTTATATATTTTTTATCTTTTATTCTTACATTTTTTTTGGATTTTTTTATTTTATTATCTATATATTTTTGATCTTGATAATTATTATTTCTTATGTACTCTTTTAATTCATCTATTTCCTTTCTTATTTCTTCATTATATTTTTCCATTTTATTATCTTCATTTATTATTTTTATGATATCTTTAATTTCAATCTTATTATCATAGAAAATTCTGTACACACCTTTTTTTACTAAAGTATTTTCTAAATTATCATTATAATTTTCTAATATTAAAATTATTTTTATATTAGAATTAATTTTTTCTATTTTTTCAACTAAATCCTCCAGTTCTAAATTACCCGGTATTAATTGACTAATTATTATAAAATCTATTTCTTTATTTATTTCTAATATTTCAAAAATTCCATCTTGATATAATATGTCATTATTTATTACAGTAATTTCATTTATTTTTTTCAGCTCATTATTTAATATAGGATTTCCTATTGCTGTTAATATTTTTTTAATTTTTTTCACCTCCGTTAATTATTTCTTTTTCATAATCTGCAACTTCAATTTTTGTTAATAAATGATCATCTCCAGCAAACATCAAACATTCTCCTCTTTTTAATGATTTAATTTCTATTTTTTCCTTTTCAGAAATATTAGAATATTTTTCTAATATATTAATATTTTCTTCTTCCATTGAAAAGAAATTTTTTATACTTGAATTATTTAATATACTTTTTCCATATATACCATTTTCTAAGCTAAATAAATCTGAAATATCTTGTGTTATAGCAACAGCACTACCTCCATATTTTCTTATTGTTTTGAAGATTTTATAAATAAATGATGCTACCTCTTTATTTGAAGTTACTCCTATTAATCTCCATATTTCATCAAGATAAATAGATTTTTTTATATTTCTGTCTTTTTTTATTTTATCCCAGAATAATTCTGTAAATAAATACATTCCATATTTTAAATTATCTTCTCCTAATTCATATACATCCGCTAAAATTAATTTATTATTTAATTCAATATTTGTATAATTATTAAAGAATTTTAATGATCCTTTTATAAATGGCAATAATTTTATTTTGTATTTTTTTGTTTTTTCATCATTTAAAATATTATAAAAATCTTCTAAAATAGGCATGTCTTTTGTATCTTTAAATAATGGTTTAATATTTATTTTTTCATTATCAAATTTATATAAACTTTTATCATCAAAAGTTATATTTTTTATTTTATATACTTCTATAATTTTTTCTTCAATAATTGCTTTTTCTTCTTCATCTAAATTTCCAAAAATTAAATTAAAAAAACCAATTAATTTTATAATCTTTGTTGCTAAATATCCATTCTCAGTTTCCTCTAAACTGTCCTCTCTTATATCAAAAATATTAATATAAGTTCCAGAATTAGGTCCAATTTTTAGTATTGTTCCATCTAATTTTTTACACATATTTAAATATTCTCTTTCTGGATCAATAATATATTGTTCTATTCCTAATATTCTATATCTTATAATTAATAATTTTGTATAAAATGATTTTCCTGCGCCACTTGTTCCAAATATTGACATATTGGCATTTTTATATTTATTATTATTATACCTATCAATAAAAACCAAAGAATTATTATAAATATTGGTTCCAATTAATATTCCATTTTCATCAAAAATTGATGAAGATATAAAAGGATATGTACCTATTAAACCGTTTGTTAATATATTTCTTCTTGCAATTTGTTTTATATCTTTGGAATTTTCCATAAAAGGGAAACTAGTTATCAAACCCATTTCTTGTCGAAAATAAGCTCTTTTTGTTTGTATATTTTTACTTTGTAAAATTCCCTCTACTTTATTTAATACATATTCTAAATCTTTTTTATCTTTTGAAAAAATATTAATATAAATATATAAAAAATATAAATCTTCATTATTTACTTGTATTTCTTTTCTTATATATTTTGCATCATTATATGCAAATGCAGCTATATCAATATCTTGCCTATTTTCTCCAAAATATTTTAAATCTGATCCGACATTTCCAATATGATATGTTAGATCTTTAATTGTTTTATATTTATCTTGTTTTTCATAATAAATTGAAATATTAATATTAATATTTGTATCAACAATATTTCTTAATAATAGATCAAAATTTTCTCTTCCATAATCTGAAATAATTAAAGTTGAATAATAAATACCATCAACTTCTATATATTTTGGATTAGATAAATTTATATAAGAAGGTGATAAAAAATCCTTGTCTGAATATACACCCTTCATAAAATTTATATCATTTTTATTTTTTTTTATTAAAAATCACCTCCTAGTTTAACGTCCTTCGTGGATAGAAAAATGAAAATAAAATATTTTTACAATCTTCTTTGTTATTTATTTCTACTACTGTATTTCCACATCTGGATATTGTGTCTTTAACTTTTAAATAATTATCTTGTAATTCATCAAAAATAATATTTTCCATATTTTTATTATTTTCAAAATTATTGTTTTCAATTATTTTTTTTTCTTTTTTTATAATTATATAAAAATTTTTAGTCGCTGATTTTTTATTAATATTTAATTGATTTAAATAATTAATATACTCATTTGAAACTTCTTTAATTATTTTTTTTTCATTTTTTGTGGAATTTATCACACTAGAAATGTGTTGAGATAAATCTTCTTTATTACTTTGAATTAAAATTTGTAAATCGAAATTACATGTTTTTAAAAAAATTTTATAAGAATTTAATATAGCTTCTTTTTCCATTTCCGATTTTAAATTAAAATTAATCGGTTTTATTTTAATTAATTTTATATAATTTGAATTTTTTAATTTTATAACACCATTTTCATAAATTTTTTCAATTGGAAGCCATTCTTGAACTGAAAAATTTTTATTTTTACTTAAAACTTTTTTCCACCTACCTTTCTTTTTTTCATTTTCATTTTTCATAACATACTTTTACAATATTTTTTTGGTTTTGTCAAGAATTTTCGTTAGTCACAGTTCGACACGTTTCGACTCATCATTTTTTACTTATTTTTTTTTTAATTTAAAATTATAATAGATTTATAAATCTTAACAATTTTTTATTTTTTTTATACAAAAATATTAATACAAAAATATTAAATAATAACTGTTTATAAAAATAAAAAATATATCAAAATTTTACAAAATTTTTTTGAATAAAAAAAAATTAAATACACATAATAAAAACATAAGGTTAATATTAGTTTAACCAAGAGTATTAAAAGTTTTCCGATTTTTAATATTCGGTCAAAGTGAAATATTAGCTTAATAAAATTAGGTTAATATTTTGCGGAGATGAAGAATATATTATTTGTATGCAAGCTATATAAAGTAATAAATTATATGGTTAAATTATAGGTAATATATTTGAGTTACGATTATTCTTATATATCCTAATGGTTATTAATAGTCCCACGTAGGATGAATATAGCTATTAATTGTGTATTTATAGTCAAGCAACTGATTAATATATGTGGTGACTAGCTTATTTATATAGCAATATATATTAGGTTATAAATTATGTATATTAGTTTTAGCTGAAGATTAATATTAGCTTTATCGATAATTCAAGGGGCAATATATATTTTATATACTACCCCTTGAATTAATTTATTTAATAAATTTTATTTAATTATTTTTATTAAACTATTTTTTTATTTTAATATATTTTACATTATATTAATTTTTAAAATTAAATATCCAAATTTTTAACATATTTAGCATTTGCCTCTATAAATTCCCTTCTTGGTCCTATTTCATCACCCATTAAAACAGTAAAAATTTCATCTGCTTTCATAGCATCTTCCATCTTAACTTGAATTAAAATTCTAGTTTCAGGGTTCATTGTTGTATCCCATAATTGTTCTGGATTCATCTCTCCTAATCCTTTATACCTTTGTATATTTACTCCTTCTCTACCAATTGCATTCAAATTTTCTGTCAATTCGTCATCTGTATAACAATATATATCTTTCATTCCTCTTTTAGATAATTTATAAAGAGGTGGTTGTGCTAAATAAACATTACCATTTTCAATTAAAGGTCTCATATATCTAAAGAAAAAAGTCAATAATAAAGTTCTAATATGTGCACCATCAACATCTGCATCAGCCATAATAATTACTTTTCCATAACGAATTTTAGTAATATCAAAATCATTTCCAATTCCAGCACCTACAGCTAAAATAACTGGTTGTAATTTATCATTATTATAAATTTTATCAGCTCTTGATTTTTCAACATTCAACATTTTTCCCCATAAAGGTAAAATAGCTTGAAATTTTCTATCTCTTCCTTGCTTTGCACTACCTCCTGCTGAATCTCCCTCAACTATATATACCTCACATTCTTCTGGAACTTTACTACTACAATCAGCTAGCTTTCCCGGTAAAGTTGTAGATTCTAAAGCATTTTTTCTTCTAACTAATTCTCTTGCTTTTCTTGCTGCCTCCCTAGCTCTTGAAGCACTTACACATTTTTCTAGTATTGCTTTTGCTATATTTGGATTTTCCTCTAAGAAATTTGATAAAGCTTCATTAACTAAACTTTGAACTATTCCTGTAACATTGCTATTTCCTAACTTTGTTTTAGTTTGACCTTCAAATTGAGGTTCTCTAACTTTAACAGAAATTACAGCAGTAATTCCTTCTCTAATATCTTCACCTTGTAAATTTCCATCTTTCTCTTTTAAAATATTATGTGATTTTGCATAATCATTAAAAGTTTTTGTTAAAGCTCTTTTAAAACCTTCTAAGTGAGTTCCACCTTCAACTGTATTAATATTATTTACAAAAGAATAAATATTTTCTGAATAAGCTGTTGTATATTGAAAAGCAATTTCTACAGGAACTTCTCCATCATCTTTTTCAATATAAATTGGTTGTTGATTTATTTTTTCTTTATTTTTATTTAAAAATTCAACAAAAGAATTTAATCCACCTTCAAAACAAAAATCTGCTTTTTTTACTTCTTCTCCTCTTTTATCTTCTACACTAATTGATAAACCTTTTGTTAAAAATGCCATCTCTCTGAATCTGCTTTCCAAAGTTTCATAATCATATTCAAGAGTTTCAAAAATAGTATCATCTGCTAAAAATCTAACTTTAGTTCCAGTTTTGTCTGAATCACCTATTCTTGTTAAAGGTTGAGTAGTTTTTCCTCTTTCAAACTTCATTTGGAATATACCACCATCTCTTTGAATAGTAACTTCTGCCCAAGTAGATAAAGCATTAACAACAGATGCTCCAACACCATGAAGCCCACCTGAAACTTTGTAACCACTGTCTCCACCAAATTTTCCACCTGCATTTAATTGAGTATAAACCGTTTCTGCAGCAGAAATTTTAGTTTTTGCATGTATATCAACAGGTATACCTCTACCATCATCTTCTACACAAATTATATTTCCGGGTTCAATCTCAATTTTAATATGTGTACAATAACCTGCCAAGGCTTCATCAACACAGTTATCTACAATTTCATAAACCAAATGATGTAAACCTCTTATTGAAACACTTCCAATATACATACCCGGTCTTTTTCTTACATGCTCTAATCCATCCAAAACCTGTATTTGTTCAGCATTATACTCATGTTCAAATTTCTCCATTTTACATCTTTTCCTTTCTTTTGCAATTTCACAATTTCGATTTTTAATTTTTTTTACTCATACACTCTAAAAAACTAAAAAATCATTCCACTTTTTACATTATATAAGTTAAAATTATTTTTTTCAAGTACAAATTTATCAGTACAAGTTACTAAAACTTGTGTATCCCTAATATTACTAAGAAAATTAGTTCTTCTTTTTTCATCTAATTCTGACATAAAATCATCCAATAATAAAATTGGATTTTCTCCAATCTCATCATAAATGACTCTTAATTCAGACATTTTCAAAGATAAAATTGCTGTTCTATGTTGACCTTGAGATCCATAAATATTAACTAAATTATCATTAATAAAAACATTAAAATCATCTCTATGAATTCCCTTTGTAGTAAAACCCTTTGTAATATCTAATTTTCTATTATTTTTTAATTTATTTAAAAAATTCTCTTTACTATCAAAATCACTTACATATTCTATATCAATTACTTCATTATTTTCAGTAATAACACTATGAACTGATTTAATTTTTTCTTTTATTTTTTTAATAAATTCCAACCTATATTTATAAATGATTTCAGCATATTCAGCAATTTTTTCATCCCAAATATCTAAAAAATCTTCCTTCTTATTTTCGTATTTAATTTGTTTTAAATAATTATTTCTTTGCTCTAATGCCTTTAAATACATATTTAAATTATAAACATAGTTTGGTCTTAATTGACTAATAAAAATATCCAAAAATCTTCGTCTTTTAGCAGGTCCATCTTTCAAAATATTAATATCATCAGGAGTAAAAATAACAATATTCATATTTCCCAAAAGCTCACTTAATTTTTTTATTTTTACCCCATTAACAAAAATATTTTTTTTATCTGATATTTCTATTTTTATAGAACCCTCTCTATCTGATTTAGAAAATTCCACTTCTATTTTAGAAAAATCTTTTCCCAATTTTATCAATTCTTTATCTTTACTTGTCCTAAAAGACTTTCCAATTGAAGTTACAAAAATTGCTTCTAAAATATTAGTCTTTCCTTGCGCATTATCACCATAAATTATATTTATATCATTATTAAAATCAATTTTTATTTCATCATAATTCCTAAAATTTTGTAATTTCAAACTAGTTATCAACATATTGTTCCTTATCTGTGGATAACTTATCCACTATTCTTTCATTCTGATTGGTAAAATCATGTAAATATAATCACCATTATCAACTGGTCTTATTATACATGGAGATATACTTGTACCAAAATCAATAAATACTTCTTCATCATCAATAGCTCTAAATGCATCTAAGAAATATTTTGGATTAAATCCTGCTTCCAAATTTTTTCCTTCAGTAGAAACATACATTTCTTCTTTTGCATCTCCAGTCTGATTTGTGCAAGATATAACAACCCTACCTATATCTATTGAAACTTTAACAGGATATTTCTTTTCTTTTTCTATACTAGAAGAAGAAATTAAACTTACCCTTTCAAAACAATTTTGCATATTATTTTTATTTACTCTAATTCTTGTGTCCCACATACTTGGAATAACATTAGAATAATTTAAAAATTCTCCATCTAATAATCTAGTTACAATTTTACAATTTTCCATTTCAAATAATGCTTGATTTTTTGCTATACCAATTTTTATTATATCAAAATTATCTAAAATAATTTTATTTATTTCATTAAGTGTTCTTCCCGGTATTACAGCTGAAAAATTGTTAACTTTAGTTTGAAGATATTTACTTTTCCATGCTAATCTAAATCCATCTACTGCTACTAAATTTAATTTGTTATCTACTACTTCAAATAAACAACCTGTAAAAATAGGTCTATTTTCCTCTGTACTTACAGCAAAAATTGTTTTTCTAATCATATCTTTCAAAGTATTTTGTTCTAACTCTATTGAATTTTCTATATTAATTTGTGGTAATTCAGGAAATTCATTAGGATTCATAGTTGCTAATTTATATAAAGATCCTTCACATTCTATAACTAGTAAATTTTTTTCATTAATATAAATTTTAATTTCAGTATCAGGTAATTTTCTAATAATTTCACTAAACATTATAGCATTAACAACTGTTGCTCCTTGTTCTTCAACTTGTGCTTCTATAATATATTCAATTCCAATTTCTAAATCATATGTAGTTAATTTAACTTCTTTATCATTAGTTTGAATAAGTATACCTTCTAATATAGGCATAGTTGTCTTAGAAGCTACCGCTTTAGTTACGGAATTAATAGCTTTAAGGATTTTTTCTTTGTCACAAATTATTTTCATTTTTCTCGTCTCCTTTATATTATTATATAATATATTAATATATATTAGTAGTAGTAGTAGTAGGTGCTGTGGATTATGTGGATAACTATGTCAATCCCTTATGTCCGTAAGGTTTCCGATGTGGATAACTTTGTGGATAACTCTGGAAGTTATCCACAGTTTGGAATGTAAACCTGTGGATAACTCAGTTATCCACATTTTATCCACACGTTATCCACACCCCCCTGTGGATAACTCATGTAATCCTTGTCCATATTGACTTACGTGTCTCAAATACGAACAAAAAATTGTAGAACACTTTTTGTCGAAAAATGTATTTTTTATTTATATGTATATAGTTTCAATGTTCTCCCCTAGTTATCCACAGTTTTACATAAATATGTGGATAACTTTTCATATTTTTTACCTAAAAGTGCACATAATTTTTTATCATAAAAATAAATTATTATAAATTAAATTTTTGTTAAGCTAATCTTTTTTATTATCCGCTAATAACAGACTTTCAACACTTTCTACAATAAGTTTAGTATTTAAATTTTCTTTTATTTCTTGTTCAATTTTTGTACATGCATGCATTACTGTTGTATGATCCCTTTTACCGAAGTCTTTACCGATTTGAGGTAAAGACATTTGAGCAACTTTTCTACATAAATACATTGCAATTTGCCTAGGAAAAGCAATTTCATTATTTCTTTTTGAACCTCTTAAATCTTTTGCATCAATATTGAAATATTTAGCAACAGTATCCTGAACAAATTCAGCCGAAAATACTTTTTCTTGTTGAGCAATAATATCATTAATTGCTTTTTCTGCCATTTCTGCAGTTATAGGGCTATTTGTTAAAGAAGCTTTTGCAATTAATTTATTTAAAGTTCCCTCTAGCTCTCTAATATTAGAGTCTATTTTCATAGCAATATTAGATAATATTTCATCATCAATATTTATATTATCTAACTGAGCTTTCTTTCTTAAAATAGCTAAACGAGTTTCATAATCAGGTGTCTGCATGTCCGCTATAAGACCCCATTCAAATCTTGATTTTAATCTGTCTTCCAATAGTTGGATGTCTTTAGGTGGCCTATCACTAGAAAGAACAATTTGTTTTCCACTATCATGCAAGGCATTAAATGTATGGAAAAATTCTTCTTGAACACGTTCTTTTCCTGCAATAAATTGAATATCATCAATTAATAAAACATCAATATTTCTATATTTATTTCTAAACTGTTCATTACTATTATCTTTTATGGAATTAATTAATTGATTAGTAAATTTTTCAGAAGTAACATATAAAATATTGTAATTCTTATTTTTTCTTAAAATAGCATTACCAATTGCATGCATTAAGTGAGTTTTTCCTAGACCAACTCCACCATGTAAAAACAAAGGATTATATGAGGTAGCAGGCGCTTCTGCAACAGCCAAGGCAGCAGCATGTGCAAATCTATTATAACCACCTACAACAAAAGTATCAAAAGTATATTTAGGCTTTAGTGTAGGATTTGAATTTCCTAAATTAGAACTAAAGTCAGATGATATAGAGTCATCCGATTCTATCTCATCTTTAGAAATAATAGAAACATTGCAGTCTTTGTTAGTAATAAAGTTAAAAGTATTTGTTAATAAATCGTGATAACGTGAATAAATTGCTTCTTTCTGAAAACTAGAAGAAGCAACTAAAACTATATTACCATTTTCTGCATTTTGGATTTCAAGATTTTTTATCCATGTTTCATATGATATTTTTGTTGTCTCGTCTTTTAAAAGTTCTTTTGCTTTTGTTAAAAGTTCTTTTGCTTCATTTTGCATCTTTTTATGTCCTCCAAAACACTTGAAATAACTGGGATGTATGAGTTATCCACAAAGTTATCCACATATGTTGATAAATGTCCACAACCTGTGGATAACTTTTAGAAAAATTTGAAAAATTTATACGATAAATGCTAAAAAGCATACTTCCCTATTATTTTTATATAATATCAAAAATCATCTGCAATAGTCAATAAAAATATAAAATAATTTTTAATTAATTTATGTATTGACATAAGTACACAATTTGTTGTATAATTGTAACGCTAATGAAAAATTTGAAATATTCCGTTTACGGTTATTTATATAAAACAATAGGAGGTGCAAATTAATTATGAAAAGAACATTCCAACCAAAAAATAGACAAAGAATGAAAGAACATGGTTTCTTAAAAAGAATGAGCACAAAATCTGGAAGAAATGTGTTAAAAGCTAGACGTGCTAAAGGAAGAAAGAAAATATGTGCTTAAATAAAGCCACTTAAAAATTGTGTGGCTTTTTTTAGCTAAAAAACAAATTTGCTTAGGGCGGAAATAAATCCGCCCATTATTGAAAATATTTTTAAAAAAGAGTGAAATATGAAAAAATTAAATACCTTAAAAAAGAATTATGAATTTAGAAATGTTTTAACCAAAGGAAAGTATTATCAAGGAAAATATATGACCATCTATGTAAAGAAAAATAATTCCAATAAAAATATTATAGGAATAGCAATCAATACAAAATTAGGGAAAGCAGTAAAAAGAAATGCTGTAAAAAGACTAATAAGAGAAAATTATAGACTTGTAAAGGATGAGCTTTTATTAGGGAATAGTATAGTATTCTTATGGAACAGAAATGTTGATTTAAAAGAAGCAGACTTCTTTAAAATAAAAAATGAAATGTTAAATATTTTCCAAAGCGCAAAACTATTGAAAAATAAATAGGTAAAAAAATGAAAAAAATAATAATTAAATTATTAAAAATATATAAAAAAAATATATCTCCGGTGATTTCAAATTGTGGTATACACTGCAAATTTTATCCAACATGTTCAGAATATATGGTACAAGCTATAGAAAAATATGGAGTGATAAAAGGAATTTTACTGGGGACAAAAAGATTATTAAAGTGTAATCCATTCTCTAAAGGTGGATATGATCCTTTAAAATAATAGGGAGGAAATTAAATGTTTGCATTTATATCAAATATTTTCGGTTATTTACTTAATTTTTTATATGGATTATTAAATAATAATTTTGGTATTGCAATAATTGTTTTTTCAATATTGCTTAGATTGATATTATTACCAATAACTATAAAACAACAAAGATCAATGAAAAAGACTACCAAAATCCAAGGTGAAATTAAAAATTTGCAAATTAAATATAAAAATAATCCAGAGATGTTGAATAAAGAAACTATGGAATTATATAAGAGAGAAAATATATCTCCTTTCAGTGGATGCTTAAGTGCAATAGTTCAAATACTTATAATATTATCTGTTTTTTATTTAGTCAGTCAACCACTTACATATATGAAAAAAGCTAATGATAGTAATCCAGAATTAAAAGCTGTAGTTGAGGAATATAAAAAAGAAATTTCTGAAAGTAGTAATAATAGAACTAGATATTTAGAAATAGCAACAATAGCTCGTATAAGACAGGATTATGATAATATAAATGAAAAAATAAATAATTATGATGAAAAAAATACAAACAATAATGTTGAAAATATAGAAAATACTGAGAATATAGAAAATACAGAAAATTCACAAAATAATGAAACAACAGATATAAATAATGATACAGTAGATACAGTAAATGAAGAAATGAATAATAATTCTGAAAACACAGAAAATGTTGAAAATACGCAAAATATTGAATATGTTGAAAATACTAATAATTCAGAAACTAATGGAGAAACAGAAAATATTGAAAGTATTGAAGAATTACAAAATAAAAAATCCGTACTTGAAAAATTAAATATTAATATGGAATTCTTAGGTTTAGATTTGAGTAAAGTGCCAAATGAAAATTTAACGGATTATAAAGTATATATAATTCCAATTTTATATGTAATATCATCATTTATATCAATAAAATTGACTACAAATATGCAAAATAAAGAAAATAAAGAAAATAATAAACAAAAAGATAAAGAAAAGAATGAAAATGAAATTGACACTATGGCTCAAATGAATAAAAGCATGTCATATTTTATGCCTATAATGGCAGTATCAATTGCATTTATAGCACCTTTAGGATTAGCATTATATTGGTTTGTAAGCAATGCATTAATGATTGCTGAAAGATTTATTATCAAAAAAATAATAGATAATAAGGAGGGTGAAGAAAATGCCTAAAAGTATAATATCCGAAGGAAGAACGACAAATGAAGCAATTGAAAAAGGTTTAAAAGAATTAAATGTTACTAAAAATATGGTGGATATAAAAGTATTAGAAAATGAAGAAAAAAGAAGTTTCTTCAGTATATTAGCACCAAGAGTTGTTAAGGTTGAATTAACATTAAGAGAAAATCAAAATAATAATATTGAAAAAAAGGAAAATAAAGAAAAACTTGAGAAAAAAGAAGAAAGAAATATTGATATAAAAGACTTAGAAGTTGCTAAAACAAATATAAAAGAATTTCTAGATAATTTTTTGAATAATAGTACACAAAAAAATTATAATTGCGAAATTGAAATTATAGATCAAAATATTCAAGTTAATATTACTGGTGATGATTTAGGATTTTTAATTGGTTATAGAGGTGACGTATTAAATTCAATTCAAACTATATTATCATCTATAGCAAATAAAAATATTAATTCAAAAATTAGAGTAATTTTAGATATAGAAAATTACAGAAATAAAAGAAAAGGCGTTTTAGAAGCTTTAGCTGTTAAAGTAGCAAAAACAGTATCAAAAACTGGAAAAAAAGTCACACTTGAGCCAATGAGTGCATATGAAAGAAAAATAATTCACACTAAATTACAAGATAGTAAAAATGTAATAACACATAGTATAGGAGAAGAACCAAACAGGAGAGTTGTTATTTCAAAAAAATAAATATTAAAATCAGAAGTCAAAGTTCAGATTTTAGTTTTAGTTTCGTCTTAAACTGATTTCGTACTTTGACTTTGTTTAATATTGAGAAAGGAGAAAAAATGAGTACTATAGCTGCAATATCTACGGCAACAAGTAATGGAGGAATTGGTATAATCAGAATGAGTGGAAAAAATAGCTTTGAAATTTTAAATAAAATTTTTGTTCCTTTTAGTAAAACAAAAAATCAAATAAAAGGATATTCGATTAAATTTGGTTATATAATTGATCCAAAAACAAAAGAAAAAATAGATGAAGTTCTTGTATCATTTTTTATTGGTCCCAAAAGTTACACTACTGAAAATATGTGTGAAATAAATTCACATGGAGGTTTGGTAATTGAAAAGAAAATATTGCAATTATGTATAGAAAATGGAGCTGAACTTGCTGAACCGGGTGAGTTTACTAAAAGAGCTTTTTTAAATGGAAGGATTGATTTAACACAAGCAGAGTCTGTAATTGATTTAATAAATTCTAAAAACGACAATGAAGCTAAAGCTTCAATAAATCAATTAGAAGGTAGTTTGTCAAGGAAAATAAGAGATATAAGAGATAAATTATTAGATGTAATGGCTGATATTGAGGCAAATATTGATTATCCAGAGTATGATATAGAGGAAGTAACAAATATAAAAATAAAAAAAGTTTTAAATGATATAAAGAGTGATTTACTGAAATTAGTTGACACTTTTGAAAATGGTAAACTACTAAAAGAAGGAGTAAAAACCATAATTTTAGGAAAGCCAAATGCCGGAAAATCATCTCTTCTAAATGCTATTTTAGAAGAGGATAGAGCAATAGTAAGTGAATATGCCGGAACAACAAGAGATACAATAGAAGAATTTGTTAATATAAAAGGTATTTCTTTAAAATTAATAGATACAGCTGGAATTAGACATACTGATGATAGAATAGAAGAAATAGGTGTTCAAAAAGCTCTAAAATTATCTCAAGATGCAGATTTAATTATTGCGATTTTTGACGGCTCAAAGGAACTGGATAAAGAAGATTTAGAAATTTTAAATATTATAAAAGATAAAAAGTCTATAGTATTACTTAATAAAAAGGATTTAGGTGATATAAAATTAGAGAATAGGGAAGTAATTAAAAATTCATGTAATAATATTATAAAAATATCTGCAAAAAATAAAGAAGGAATAGAAGATATTTATAATATGATTTCAAATATGTTTAATAATAATGAAATAAGTATGAATGATGGTGTTATTATAACTAATATTAGACATAAAAATCAAATTGATAAAGCAATTAATAGCATTAATGAAGCTATTGAAGCTAATGAAAATGGACTTCCAATAGATATTGTGAGTATTCCTATAAAACAAGTTTTAAACGATTTATCTGCAATTACAGGGGAAGATGTTTCAGAAGATATTATTAATGAAATATTCTCTAAATTTTGTTTAGGAAAATAAGAACATACGTATATGCCTAATAAATAAAAACCTCTTAAAAACGAATTTAAGAGCAATTAAAAACAATTAATATATAAATAATAAATAATGAAATAAAACACAACAAACAAATTATGTAAACAAAAACCAAAAAAGGAGTAATAGTAATGAGTTATAATGCAGGAAAATATGATATAGCAGTTATCGGCGCTGGGCATGCAGGATGCGAAGCTGCATTAGCAGCAGCAAGAATGGGAATGAAAACTTTGTTATTTTCAATTAGCTTAGAGGCAGTGGCAAACATGCCTTGTAATCCTCATATTGGAGGTAGTTCTAAAGGTCATTTAGTTAGAGAAATTGATTGTTTAGGAGGTGAAATGGCCAAGAACATTGATAAAACACTTATACAGTTAAGAATGTTAAATACTTCCAAAGGACCGGCTGTGTATTCTCTAAGAGCTCAAGCTGATAGAAAAATGTATCAAATGGAAATGAAACATACCCTAGAAAAACAAGAAAATCTATATTTAAAACAAGCAGAGATAGTTGATATTCAAGTTGAGGAGGGCAAGGTTAAAGCTATAGAAACAAATATCGGTGCAATATATGAAGTTGATTCAATTATTGTTGCCACAGGTACTTATTTAAAAGGAAAAATACATATAGGAGAAGTATCTTTTGAAAGTGGTCCAGATGGTGTATTTCCTTCAATAAAATTATCATCTGCACTAAAAAAATTAGGAATTGAACTATTGAGATTTAAGACCGGAACACCAGCTAGAATTAATAGAAAAAGTGTTGATTTTTCAAAGATGGAAATACAGGAAGGTGATAGTAATTTAACAGCATTTTCTTTTGAAGATGAGTTAGATGAAAAAATAGAACAACTACCTTGTTATTTAACATATACAAATAGTAAAACACATGAAGTTATAAGAAAAAATTTACATCGTTCTCCATTATATTCAGGAAAAATAGAAGGAACAGGTCCAAGATACTGTCCATCAATTGAAGATAAAGTAGTACGTTTTGCAGACAAGGAAAGACATCAAATTTTTATTGAACCAATGGGAAGAAATACCGATGAAATGTATGTTCAGGGGATGAGTTCATCTTTACCAGAAGATGTTCAACTTGAAATGTATAGAACCATTGCAGGCCTAGAAAATGTTGAATTTACAAGACCTGCATATGCAATTGAGTATGATTGTATAAATCCATTGGAATTGAAATTAAGTCTAGAACATAAAAAAATACAAAATTTATTTTTTGCAGGGCAGATTAATGGTACTTCAGGGTATGAGGAAGCAGCATCACAGGGAATTATTGCAGGAATAAATTCTGCTTTGAAATTAAAAGGTAAAGAACCTATTATATTGGATAGATCACAAGCTTATATCGGTGTTCTAATTGATGATATAATAACAAAAGGAACAAATGAACCCTATAGAATGATGACATCAAGAGCTGAATATAGACTGCTTTTAAGACAGGATAATACAGATTTAAGATTGACTGATATAGGTTATGAAGTTGGTTTGATTTCTGAAGAAAGATATAGAAATTTCTGTCAAAAAAGAGAAAATATTAAGAATGAAATTGAGCGTTTAGGAAAAACTATTATAAAACCTACAAATGAGGTAAATGAATTCTTAAGGAAAAATACTTCATCTGAAATTTCTGGAGGAATAAAATTAATTGATTTATTAAAAAGAAGTGAATTAAATTACGAAAAATTAAAGGAAATTGATAAAGATAGACCAATTTTAAGTAAGATAGAAGCCGAAGAAGTAGAAATTCAAGTTAAATATGAAGGATATATAAAACTTCAAGAAGCTCAAGTCGAAAAATTCAAAAAACTTGAAAATAAAAAAATACCAGAGGATATTATATATGCGAATATAAAGGGATTACGTCTAGAAGCAAGACAAAAATTAGATAAAATAAGACCAATTTCTATAGGACAAGCTGCTAGAATATCAGGCGTTTCACCTGCAGATGTAAATGTATTGCACATTTATATTGAGCAAGAAAAAAATAAATCTAGTAAAAAAGAATAAAGCGAAATAAAGGAATAAAAAAATAATCGATTATTTATGAGCAAAATCGTTAAAAAAACTCAAATTTAATATGTAAGGAAAGTTTATGGAATATAATGAATTTATAAATAATTTAAAAAATAATGCGAAAAAAATAAATGTAGATATTACAGATAAACAAGCCATTAAATTTTATGAATATATGAATGTATTGCTAGAGTGGAATGAAAAAATTAATCTGACAGCAATTACAAATCCAAAAGATGTTATAATAAAGCATTTTATTGATTCTATAACAATAGAGAAATACTTGCCAAAAGATGCAAGTATAATAGATATTGGAACTGGTGCAGGATTCCCGGGAATCCCTGTTAAAATAATTAGAGATGATTTATCTATAACATTAATGGACTCATTAAATAAAAGAATAAATTTCTTAAATGAAGTTATTGATAAAATTGATTTACAAAGCATAAAGGCAGTTCATTCAAGGGCTGAAGAACTTGCGAAAAACAAGCAATTTAGAGAAAAATATGATGTAGCAACATCTAGAGCTGTAGCTCCTTTAAATGTTTTGCTGGAATATATGTTACCTTTTGTAAAAGTCGGAGGATATTGCATTTGTATGAAAGGCTCAAACATAGATGAAGAAGTAAAAAATGCAAAAGGTGCTTTAAAAATTTTAAAAGGTGAAATTGAGGAGGTTCAATCTTTTAATCTTCCAGAAAGTGATTATGGTAGAAATATCATAATAGTAAAGAAATTAGATAATACTCCTAATGCTTATCCTAGAAAAGCTGGAACTCCTTCTAAAGAGCCGTTGGTTTGAAGAAACACTGAAAAAGTAATTAGTACTTTTTCAGTGTTTTTCTTAAATGTGTATATGTAATATTGTGATTTTTATTTTTTTAATTGAATTATTGATGGAATTATTGTAAAAATAGCTCATTATGGTAATCCGTTTTATGTGAAACTGAAATTTCTTAAAAATTATATTGACATATTTAAAAACATTATATATTATATATTGTGAGAAAAAAGATGGAGGTCTTTGGCATGGGAAAAATAATTTCAGTAGCTAATCAAAAAGGTGGAGTCGGAAAGACTACAACCGCAGTTAATTTAAGCGCTTCACTTGCAAAAAAAGGTAAAAAAGTATTGCTAATTGATACAGATCCTCAAGGCAATGCTACTAGTGGAGTGGGAGTAGATAAATCTGTTCAATTTTCAGTATATGATATTTTAGTAGATGGAATAGAAGTTGAAAATACTATACAAAACACAGATGTTAAAAATCTGGAAGTATGTCCATCTAACATTAATTTAGCTGGTGCTGAAGTGCAACTCGTATCAGTAAAAGAAAGAGAATACAGACTAAAGGAAAAAATTGACAAAATCAAAGATAACTATGATTATGTTATTATAGATTGTCCACCATCATTGGGAATTGTAACATTAAATGCATTTACTGCATCAGATAGTGTTTTAATTCCAATTCAATGCGAATATTATGCATTAGAAGGATTGGGACAACTTATAAATACGATTAATTTAGTAAAAAAAAGAATGAATAAAAGTCTATCAATAGAAGGAGCTTTGCTTACAATGTATGATGCAAGAACAAATTTATCAAATCAAGTAGTAAAAGAAGTAAAGAATTACTTTGATGATAAAGTATATAAGACAGTAATACCAAGGAATGTAAAGCTAAGTGAAGCACCAAGCTATGGAATGCCTATATGTATGTATGATGCACGTTCAAAAGGATCAAAATGTTATGAAAAGTTTACTAAAGAATTTATAAAAATTAATGAGGCAAAAGGAAGACACATGAAATAGAAAAGGAGGAGTATCATGGCCAAAAAAACAGGTTTAGGAAAGGGTTTAGGAGCATTATTTAATGATAGTATGCTAGATGATGAAGATGAAAACAAGGTTGACATAAAAGAGGGAGAAGAAATAGTACATAAAATAAAATTAATAGACATTGAGCCAAATAAAAATCAACCAAGAAGAACTTTTGATAATGAAAGTATAGATGAATTAGCAGAATCTATAAAAAGGTATGGAATTATTCAACCAATTATTGTAAATAAGAAAGATAAATATTATGAAATCGTTGCTGGTGAAAGGCGTTGGAGAGCTGCTAAAAAAGCTGGGCTAGAGGAAATTCCTTGTATAGTAAGAGAGGATACTGAAAGAAAAAACAAGGAGATTGCTTTGATTGAAAATATTCAAAGAGAGGACTTAAATGCCATAGAAAAAGCTAAAAGTTTTAGGGAATTGTTGGATGAGTATGGGATGACACAAGCAGAGTTGGCTGAAACTCTAGGAATGAGTAGAAGTGCATTAACAAATACAGTAAGGTTATTAAATTTGGATCCAAGAGTTTCTGAATTGGTTGTACAACGAAAATTGACGGAAGGACATGCTAGGTCATTATTGTGTTATGATGATCCAGATAAGCAATATCAAGCAGCATTGGAAATTATAGAAAAAGGGCAGTCAGTTAGAATAATTGAAAATAAGGTGAAAAATAAGAAAAAGGCTCAGAAAATTGATCCGAAGTATAATGCAATTATAGAGGACATAGAAGATACTTTTCAGGGATATTTTGGAACAAAAGTTAGTTTACAAGCTGGTAAGAGAAGTGGAAAAATAATTATACAATATTCATCAAATGAGGATCTTGAGAGAATTATGGATTTAGTGAAAAACAAATAATTGTTTTTAGAGAAATGCGGTGAATCCGCAAGTAAATTATATGAAATGATAGAGGTTTTTTGGGAGGGGTGTATAAAAAGATATATAAATGTAAAATAAACGTGAGATATATGTTTCCGTAGGGGGCAAGGTCGATTGTGCTGGTTTGGCGTGGTTGACTTTGCTTTTTATATTGTTAAAATAAGGGTAGATGTGATGTTTTTATTTGGTTTTGCTTTTGCTTTTGCAGGGGGCCGTCGAAGAAATAAGTTATGTAACGCCGTTAAATATATTAACATTCCGTTCGTTTGCTGGCGCTATGGTTTTGTGGAAGACGGTAGGTGGGGGCGCCAAACTGCGCACTCCACTGCATGTTAATATATTTAACGGCGTTACATAACTTATTTCTTCGACTACTCTATGGGTTTTGGGGTATGTGTGATATTTTTTGGGAGATTTCCTATGAGTATTCACATGAGCAGATTAGAGTGGTTGGAAGACGGTTGGATATGGAAGTTAAGTTGAGGTGGCAGAATAAAAACAGTTTGGAATAGAAAGGAAAGGTGTGCGGATGATGAGAGGTAACAATAAGAATTGGGATAATCGCAAAACCGTTGGGGCTGTAGAGAGAGAGAGAGAGAGAGAGAGCGGTATTCTTAGTAAAACAGAAAAAAATTATACTTTAAAATTAATCATACCAATTATAATCTCAATAATAATATTAAGTTTAGCATTTTATGGATTTTTTAGTTTTAAGAAAACACAAAATAATGAAATTGCGTATAATGCTGAACAATTAAGAAGTTTAGAATATAAAGAATTAAGTGAAGAAGAACAATATGCAGACACAAACAAAAATATAAAGTTTGCGCCATTTTTTGCTGCTGATTATGAAGGGGATAATTATTCAAAAAGATTATTGGGGGCATGTAATGAAATAGGAAGAACAGACAATATGTACATAGAAATAGGTGTAGATGGAGATGGAACATTTCAAAATGGGGTAATTACAGTTAATAGTCAAAACTTCAAGTACATAATGAAGATGCCTAGTAGCTCAATTTTAAAGAATAATTGTATTTCAAATAATATTAAAACAATAGAATTAAATAATATAGAATCAGGAAACTCACAATTATTGATGGGAGATATAGAATCAGTAATTAGAGGGGTGGAAGATTATTCAAGAGAGAACGAAATAACATTAAAAGGAACATGGGTTCCAGATAATAAAGATGAAGAGCCACAAGAAATCGAAAAAACTATAAAGGTAACAGTAGATTGGTATGGAAGCGCAAAGGCAGATCTTTATACACCATATACTAGAATAAATTTGACGGATTTTCAAAAATCTGAAAATAAGATAATAGAATTTGATTTTACTTTAGAGGAAACTAAAGAGCAATTATTGCCAAAGGGAAATGTAATTGATATAGATATACCAGAATTATTTGGACAATATCCTCAAACAGTAGAATGTGTAAATTATGGGGTTACAGAGACATATAATGAAACAGAACATAAGTTGCATATAGAAAGAAGTAGTAGTGCATATAGTAACAAATATACAGTAAGACTAACATATCCAGAAGAGGCATATGATCAATTATATAATGGTTATACATTATCATTACCTGTAAAAGGATATTGTGAAAGTTATGCAAATAAAAATGTGAAAATTGATGGTGTATTAACTGATGATGAGGAAGATTCAACAGGAATATATAAAACAGAAACAGTAAGTGGAACAAAGGGAATTAGTTTTTATACTGTAAGTTCAGTAACAGCTGATTACTTATTTTCAGCTCAAATAGCAAATAAGAGTTATATAACAGTGCCAAGTAAAACATATTCTATTTCAAAACAAAATTTAATGGATGCATATGATGATAGCAAAGAAATAGGAACAATGGATTATACTGTAATGTGGAGTGTAACTAAAACAACAAGGGAAACTGAGTCAAAATTAGGCATAACAATGAAAGAAACAGATAAAAATAGCATTTATGGAGACACCTGGGATGGATATCAAATGAGTGATTATATAAGAAATACAAAAATCTATTTTAATGAATCAAATTTTATCACACAAAATGGATATGTAAGAGTGTATGATAATGATACAAATACGCTCATAAAAGAGTTTTCATACAGTGATGTAAAAAAGTATAATTCAGCGAATTCAAGTTACACATATGATGCTTCAATAAAGCATATAAGAGTAGAAACAAATCAAGTTAATCCTACTTCTGGTGCATCATTATATGTATATAGTATAAAACAAGTAGATATAAATGGAATAAAAGAAAAATATAAAAAAGAAGATATGGCCAAGGTTCAAACATTGAAAACAAATCTTAATGGAATATTATCAAATGGATCTTCTGTAACAGGGGCAGATGAATGTTATATGGTTATGGAAAAATCATATGCATCAGTAAATGTATCAAAAAGACAATTATCTGCATTAGAAACAGATCCAATTGAGCAAAAAATTTTAATACAAGTGCCAAAAAGAAATGTATCATATGCAAATTGGAAGAATGGAGAATTTTTAGTTGCAATTGAAAGTTCAAGAGCGACAGAAGCAGAATCACCAATCTCATATATAAAACTTAATAATGTAAGTACAACAAATCCAAATGTAAAAATTACAGGATATGAATTAATTAAAAAAGATGGAAAATATTGTATTAAAATAGTGACAGATAATGAAGAACCAACATCAGATTTTTCTATAGATATAGATTGTGAAATACTAGTAAATCCTACAGTTAGGTCATCAACTATAGATGTAAAATTATATTCATATAATCAAAATTTAGATTTATATTATTATAGTTCACAAGATAAATATGATGTAAATGATAATGAAAACACAAATGATATAGTTGGATTAAGTACAACAACAATTAGTGTAACAGCATTAAATTCATTCATGACAATAGAAACAGTATCAAATTACAATAAAAATAATGAAACTACTATAGCACCAAATATTGCAGAGGTAGAAAAGAACAATAAAAATAATGGCAAAAATACTGCACAAATTAATGTAAGCCTAATAAACAACTATGACAGAGGAGAGGTAAATAATGTAGTTGTAATGGGTAAAATTCCGTTTGAGGGAAATACATATGTAGATAGAAAAGAAAATTTGGGCTCAAAATTTACAACAACAATAGAGAGTGGAATCAAATTACCAGAGACAATGAGTCAAGAATTAAAATCTGCTACAAAGATTTATTATTCAACAAATGATAATCCAACAAGTGATGTAACAGATCAAAATAATAAATGGATAGAATCAAGTCAAATAAAAGATTTTAAAGATGTAAAAACATATTTAATATTAATAGATAGTAGTAGAAGCCTACAAACAGGAAGAACATATACATTTAGCTATACAGTATCAATACCTGATAATGCACAAATAAATGATATATCATATGGTTGTCACAAAGTAGAGTATGATTACATATCAGGAAAAGATAAATTAAAAATGTCAGCTGAACCAAGAAAAGTGGGATTAAGAGCAGTAAAATACTATGATTTTGATATATCAAAACTAAAGGCTAATACAGTTCATCCTGTGCAAGGAGCTAAGTTTAAGTTAACAGAATTAAATGATAAAAGTGATGAAGAACAAGCAGATGGTGAGGAACAGATAGAAATATCAAAACTAATTACTTCAAATTCAGAAGGAAAAATACTTTTAAGCAATTTACGTGTAAACCAAATGTACAGTCTTCAAGAGATACAGGCACCACAAGCGTATGAATTAAATGATAAGATTATAAGATTTAAAGTTGTAGAAAAAGAAGATGAGGTAAATGGCAACAAATTAGAAATAAAATTCCTATCAGAAAATAATGAAGAGTTAGACGAAAAAAGTGTACAAAACAGTGATATCAACAAGTTTGATAAAGATGTAACAATTGAGAATGATAGTGATGGAAAAACTGTATTAAAAACTAGTATTGAAGATACACCAAAATTTGCATTAAATATAATAAAGAAAGATGAATCAAGTGAAGAAGCGATAGAGGGTATAATATTTAAAATAAGTGAAGAAGGAAACGAAGACGGTAAAACAGTAAAAACTGATGAGAATGGAAAAGGGACAATAGAAAATTTAAGTTTGGACAAAGTTTATATATTGAGTGAAACATATTCTAAAGGGCGTTATCAAATAAAAGATGTTAAATTCAAACTTAAGAAAGAAGTAACAGAAGATGGTGGAGCAAATTATTCTGTTGAGCAATTGAGCAATGAAAATGGAGAAAACTGCGTATTTGATAGCAACGTATCAAACAACGATGAAAATTTAGATTTGATACAATTAAATGTAAATATATTAAATGAGAAAATACCTACTTTTAATTTAAAAATAAAAAAGGTAAATGAGGAAAATACAGAAGAATTATTATCTGGAGCAACATTTACTTTAAAAAGCGCTGATTTGTTAAATGAAATGTTTTATACAACTAATGGTGATGGAGTAATAAATATTCCTAATCAATATGCTCATGTAGATGGTAAATATATAACAGGTCAATATATGTTAAAAGAAACAGTTGCACCAAATGGGTATTTGAATAATAGAGAAGAAATTGGGTTTATAGTAAGTAAGATTGAGGATGAAAATGTTGTTAGTGGAGATGATACTTCAAGTGGAGTTGAGGAAGAGGCTGACAATGAAGAGCTTGAGAAAGGAGAGGCTGATAAAGAAGAATCTGATAAAGATGAGTCTGAGAAAGAAAAAGAAAAGCCACAATTTGAGGTTAAATTAATAAAGAAAAAATCAAATGATGTGCAGAATGAAGAACAGGCAACAGAAGGACAGGCTGAGGGAGATTCATTAGGAAAAACAGCTGAAACAGAAGAAACTGAAGAGGCTTCAATAAATGATTTCCAAACAATAGAAAATATAGAGGTAGAAGGGGATACAGTAATAATTACAATAAAAGATAAGCCTTTGTTTAAATTAACAAAAATAGATAAGGAAACAGAAGAACCATTAAAAAATGCTGAGTTTATAATATATGAACTAAATGATGATGGAACTGTAGGGGATCAAGCAAAAGATGTAAATGGAAATTATATTGGAACTTTAAATGAAGACGGAAACTATGTTGTAAAAACAGATGAACAAGGACAAATTATTTTACCTCTTTATTCAGGAGATTATAAAGCAGTAGAGATTGGATATCCGGATGGATATAAGGAAACACCACATTCAGAAGTGTTTACAATAAAAGGAGATGAAGATAGTTATGTTAGCCAGATTAATCCTCCGGAGAATGATGTTGTTGTTCCGGAATATGTGGATAACACAACGAAAGTGTTAGAAATTAAATCGATTGAGGATTTAATTGATTTTGCTTATGAGGTTAATAATGGGGAAAAATATGAGGATACGACAGTAAAATTGATGAAGACTTTGGATTTTACGGATAGAGAGTGTTATGAGCATCCAGATGAAAATTATAAATTTAAAGAAGAAAATCAAGATATAAATGAAGATGGAACAACTGAGTCAATATATAATGAATTAACACAAACTGGAACAGGAAAAAAAGGTTTCCCTGTAATAGGACAAAGAGATAAAACTGCAGTAAATAGAGTATTTTCAGGAATATTTGATGGACAAAATTATGAAATTAGAAATTTGTATATTAATGGAGAAGGAGGTTATACAGGACTATTTGGGACTGTAAACAATGCATTAATAAAAAATATAACAATTACGGGAAATATTAGCTCAGCTTCTAGTAATGTAGGAGGTTTTTGTGGACAAGCAAGTGGTAGTTCATATTTTGAAAATTGCCATAATAAATGTACAATTACAGGAAAATATTGGATATCAGGAATAGTAGGGAATGCTAGTGGAGCTGTCGTTAGTCTTGTATCATGTGATAATAGTGGAAATATAACAGAAACTAGTGAATGGGGGGACGGTGTTGGAGGTCTAATTGCAGAGACAAGGAACAACATAGTAAATATACAACACTGTAATAATACTGGAATGGTAACAGGAAAATACGACAATACAGGTGGAATAGTTGGTAATGTTTCCAATGTCAAAACACTTATTATGACAGATGTATCTAATAGTGGTACAATAACAGGAGAAGCACACGAGAATACAGGTGGAATAGTTGGAGAAGCATATAATTTGTCAAATGGATTTATATCATATGTAAGTAATACTGGAAAGGTAATAGGAAAGGGATATACAGGAGGTTTATTTGGCAATTTAAATATAAAAGGGGATGTAGTAATAGATAATTGTAAAAATGAAGGCAATTTATTAAGTAATGATAACATGTCAGGTGGAATAATTGGAAGAAGTTATGGTCAGGCGTCTGTTTATGTGATAGAATCATATAATAGTGGAGATATTACTACTAAAAAAAATGAAAAATATAGTAGTAATAGATTTGGGGGCTTGATTGGTAGTAGCATAACAGTAAATGTAAATATAAAATCTTCTTATAATACAGGTAGAATTGAGGCATATGAAAGTGAAACATCAACTGAGAGTGTAGGAGGTGGATTGATTGGTTCTGCTGAAAGAAATAATTTGATAATGGAAAATAGTTATAATAATGGAGATCTAGTAAATTGTTCAAACATAGGAGGAATAGTAGGATATGTAGAAAACTGTAATATATATCAATGTTATAATTATGGCTCTATTGTTCATGATAGTAAAAAAACAAGCATTGGAGGTAAAATAGGTGGTTTGGTTTATTCTGTTAAATCTGGAACTATAAAAAACAGTAATAATTATGGGGATATAAATTCAAATGCTAATACTGTAGGTGGAATAATTTCAGGAATTAATGGAAAAAATAATATAGAAAAATGTTCAAATTTTGGAAATGTTACTAATAAATTTGTTGGAGATAAGTATCTTACAGATAATGGTATTGGAGGAATTATTGGAGAATGTTATGGCAATGGGTCAAATGGATCAATAGTCACGAATTGTACGAATTTAGGTAATATTAGTGAACAGAATTTTAATGAATCATCAGAGTATTCAGTGGTTGGAGGTATAGTTGGTTTTTGCAATAATAGTAATATATCAGTAACAAATTGTAACAATTCTGCAGACATATATGTAAACAGAGTTAGATCAAATGTAGGAGGATTAATTGGATTAGGTAATAATAGTACTGTATCAAGTTCGTATAATACAGGAAACATTAACTGCATTCCTGAAAATCAATCTAGTTATAGTGGAAATATGTATATAGGAGGAGTGTCTGGATCAAATTCAATAATAGATTCATGCTATAATGAAGCAAATATTTCTTACAAAAAAAATGTCTCTGGTATAGATAGTGTATATGTTGGAGGAATAGTAGGAAATACCTCAAAAGATGTTACTAATTCATATAATACAGGTAACATAATAGGAATTAGGGGGAACGAGATAGAAACCAGTATGGTTACAGATACCGGAGGAATTGCAGGAAAAGCAAGTTTAGTAAAAAATTGTTACAATACTGGTAACATATACGATCACGTTTCAGAACATAATACATCAAAATATGATAAACCAGGATATTATTCTGCATATGAAAATACTGTAGGTCCAATATATGGAATAGCAACCCAAGGAGAATCAAACTACTATCCAGATAATATAGAAATTGTTGGAGTCACAGAAGATGTAAACAAAGCATACTGCACAAAAACAACCGAAGAAAACATGAAAACAAATGAATTTTGTGATGCCTTAAAAGAAGATTGTGATAAATGGATTTACATAGAAAACGAATTCCCTACACTAGACATTGCAGTTGTAAATAGTACAAGTGAGGTTACAGAATTAACCATTGTAAATGAGAAAAAAACATTTGAAATTACGACGGAGGTAGGAGAAGATTCATCTGGAAATAGAGACGGAGGCGAAATCTCTGGCGAAAATAATGATAAATATCCAAAAGAAAATGAAATAAAATATGTTGAAACAGTAAAATATGGGGAAACAAATAAAAATAAAATAAGCATAGAACCAAAAGATGGATATATGATACAAAAAATAACAATAAATGATAGAGAAATCCCATTCAAAGTAGATAATAAAGGAAACTTTGAACTTCAACCTGCATACTTTGACAGTATTACAAATAAAGTTCATGTAATAGCATACTTTATAAATAAAGAAAATTCACTAAAAATTAATAAAACAGATGAAGCTGAAAACAAATTAGCAGGAGCTAAATTTAGAATCGAATCAGAGGCTATAAGTGAAGGAAATATATTAGGTAATTTAAACAAAAATGGACTATATTATTTTGAAAAAAATAATAGTGGATATATAGTTCCAGACAATATAAGTGTTGTTGGAACAGTAGCAAGTTCATATTACAAATTAGATTTAACTACTGAGACTCAGCCAGTGCAGGTTGTAATTCATGCATATAATAATTATCAAAATGGAACTCTATATGCAACAATAACAGAAGATACAAATGTTCCAGCGTCAAGTTCAGATAAAAACTTCCTACAAACAAATGAAACTAATAGTAGTAGTTTTGTAAGTGAAATATTACAACCAGGAAAAGTATATTATTTACATTTGGGATTTGATTGCACAGGAACAAGCTCTAATAAAGAAGTATATATTGAAAGTATAAAAGTGTTATCTATTAATGACGACGAAGATGAAGTAGTCCTTAAACCACAGGGCTGTGATGGTGAGGAGCTTGAGGAAGCAGATAATTCTTATACATTGAAAAATATACAAACTGAAAGTAAATTCATATGTATTCCTATTGATTTGCAGGGTAAAAAAGGAAATTATGAAGTAGAGTTAGATGTAACATCAAATAATGTGTCTGTATGGGGAATGGTAACACAAGAAGAAAGTAGTGAACCAGCAGAAGATAATAAACAAACTTGTATATACTGTAGTGAAAATGTAAATGATAGATGTTTTGCTACTAAAGCACTTGAAGGAGGAAAAAAATATTATTTATATATTTCATGTACTGGAGTAGAAAACAGTGAGGGAGAGGTTATTTTAAAGAACATAAAGTTGAAAAAAATATATAATTCTTTAATATATGAAACAAATGAAAATGGTCAAATAGTATTAGAAGTTCCAAGTGGACAATATAAAATAACAGAAATACAAGCACCAAAAGGATATGAATTGAGTAGTGATTCAAAAACAGTAACCATAGGTGGAGATGGCGAAAGTGAAGAAAAAAATTCAGTAGACTTCCAAAATCAAAAACAAAAAGAAGTAATAGTCCACTACTATCTAAAAGGAACAGGAGAACAAAATGGAACTAATCCAATAAAATTAAAAGAAGATATGCATATATACAGGGAAAAGAATAAAAGTGAAGAAGACAACAAATATGATACAACAAAATACATAGAGTTTGAATTACAAGGTTACACACTAGAAGTAGACGACAACAACCAATACATAATTCCAGCCAATGCTACAGGACAATATGAAAAAGAGGTAGAAGATGTATATTACTATTACGAAAAAAAGGAAAATAAATTAATTGATATCACAGCAACGAAACAGTGGGATATACCAGAAGAAGATGCAAATAACTACAAAGCAACAATAAGAATAGTATCAATAGAAAATGGAAAAGAAGTTCCAGTAATAAATGCAGACGGAAATGAAGCAGTAAGAGAAATAAGAGGAAATGGAACAGTAGTATTTGATAACCTAAAACAATACGAAAATGGTACAAAAATAGAGTATAAAGTAAAAGAAGAAAAAATAGAAAAACTAGAATCAATTAATAGTGAAACACAAGAAGAAAATTGGGTGGAAATACCACTAAGTCAGTTCAAAGTAACATATGGAATTGAAAAAGAATAACTAAAAAACAGCATAACTAGAAAAAATCTAGTTATGCTGTTTTTATATTAGGATTGAAAAATGTGTGTAAATCTATATAAATACTGAATTACAGGAATTATCCATTGGACATATAAAATTCTTTAAAGATTCCCCAAAAATCAAGTTGATTTTTCAAGTAAAAAATTGTAAAATATTAATATCAAATTAAAAGTACTAAAAAGAAAGTGAGGGAAAGTTCATATGAAAAAATTGCCTTATGGAATAAGTAATTACGAAGAATTAATAGAAGATGGATATCTTTATGTAGACAAGACTTTGTATATAGAAAAATTAGAAAATTTAGCTGAAAAAAGAATAATGTTTTTGCGCCCAAGAAAGTTCGGAAAGACACTATTCACAAGTACTTTAGAGAATTACTATGATATAAAGAAAAAAGATAAATTTGAAAAATTGTATGGAGAAACATACATAGGAAAAAATCCAACTAAATTAAGAAATAGCTATCATATCCTAAGATTTAATTTCTCAGGAATAGATACAAGAACAGAGGAAACAACAATAAATGGCTTTAAAAAAGAAATTGCATCTTCAATAAAATTATTTGTTGAAAGATATGGCTTAGATTTTTATACAAATACAGAAGATGAAGCAGAAAACATTTTAGATAATTTATTCAAAGCCTTCTACAGTCAAAGGCCAACAGAAAAAATATATGTAATAATAGATGAATATGATCATTTCGCAAATGAATTATTAAGTTTTAACACAGAAAAGTTTAAGCAATTAGTGTCGAGAAATGGAAAAGTAAGAAAATGGTATGAGATATTGAAAAAGGGAACAGAAACCATAGTAGACAGAATTTTTATAACAGGAGTAGCTCCAATTACGTTAGACGGCTTAACTTCAGGCTTTAATATTATTTCAGATAAAACGCAAAATGAGCATTTTAATGAAATGTTAGGGTTTACTCAAAATGAATTAATAAAGATAATGGAAGATCAAGAAATTAGTGAAGAGGAAAAAGAATTATTCTTACCTATAATGAAAGAGAATTATGATGGATATAAATTTTCAATATATGGAAAAGAGAAAATTTACAATTCTAATATGTGTTTATATTTTTTAAATGAGTATCTTACATCAAAAAGAATCCCTTCTAATTTGATAGATGTAAATATATCAAGTGACTATTCAAAATTAGGTAAAATGCTGGATATATGCGAAGGAAATGAGAGAATAAATATATTACAGAAGGCTATATCAGGAGAAGGAATAACAGTAGAAATAACTCAAAAGTTTAACTCAGAAATAGGGTTTGGAGAGAAAGAATTTGTATCGATGTTATTTTATTTAGGTTATTTAACAATAGTAGGGGAAAGATTGGCAAAGACAGAATTAAAAATACCAAATACTATTATGAGGGAGATTTACTCTAGTTATTTTATAGAAGTATTAAATAAATCGGCTGATTTGAAGGTGGAAGAGAGCAGGTATAATGAAATATTGGAGGATTTAGCTGTAAAAGGAAAAATAGATAAATTAATAGAATTATTGCACGAATATTTAAATAATTTATCAAATAGAGATTTCCAAAGATTTGATGAGAAGTATGTGAAATTGATATGTTATTGTATTGTAAGTAATTTTAAATTATTTTCGATAAAGTCTGAACTAGAGGTAAATAGAAGTTATCCAGATTTAATGATAATTCCAAGAGATAGAACTAGAGGATACAAGGCTGTTATGATAGAGTTTAAGTATCTTAAGAAAGATGAAGCAGGAAAGCTTACAGAGAAACAAGCTGAGGCTAGAGAGCAGATTAGAAGATATGGTGAGTTTGAGGATATTAAGGATATTGAGGGGTTAAGGAAGTATACGGTTGTGGTTGTGAATGATGAGGTTTATGTGGAGGAGATCTAGTTTAAGGAATGTTACCAGATTTCCTTCTGGAAGTGAAATGGAGTATTAATATAGCTTTTTTGATAGGTCCGTAGAGAATATTGTTAATGGGATGTTGGATTTGTAGGAATTTGAGGAAAAAGATAAGAAAATGTAAAATAGGTGTGGGAAATTAATTTTCCGTAAGTGATGAAGTCAATTATGCCGGGCAGGCGTGGTTGACTTTGTTTTTTATATTGTTAAAATAAAAGTAAAAGAGGCAAAGCTTGGATTTAATTCAGAACGAAAGGGAAAGGTGTACGGATGATGAAAAATAACGATGAAAAATTTAATAATCGCAAAACCGTTGGCGCTGTAGAGAGAGAGAGAGAGAGAGAGAGAGAGAGGTATACTTTATACAAATAGGGTAATTTGTGTAATAGCGGTACTTTTATTGGTTGTAGCCTTATGCATATATGGGGCTATACATTTAAGAAGTAGGGAAACTAATGAGGTTGCAAATAATGCG
>CANQKT010000033.1 GCA_947624525.1 uncultured Clostridia bacterium
GGGATAAACGCTGAAAGCATCTAAGTGTGAAGCCCACCCTAAGATAAGATATCTCATACCGTAAGGTAGTAAGAATCCACGTAGACTATGTGGTTGATAGGTTGGAGCTGTAAGTGCAGTAATGTATTAAGGTGACCAATACTAATAATTCGAGGGCTTAACCACGATATTATAATAAAAAAAAGAAAAGACTAGAAAGAGGTAACTAGATACCTTGAAATTTATCTATATATTTTTGAGTGTGCTGAATAAATTTTAATTTTTTGGAAAAAATGTATTTACAAATAAAATATAGTATGATATATTATCCAAAGAGTTAAGTTTTGAAGTATACAAAACTTTTCTGGTGATTATGACATGGAGGAAATACCTGTTCCCATCCCGAACACAGAAGTCAAGCTCCAATGTGCCGAAGATATTTGTGGGTTACCCTGCTGAGAAAATAGGTTGTCGCCAGATTTTTTATTTTATAAAGTATAGATTAAAAATATTAAAAATATTTCTAATCTATGCTTTATTAGTTTGTGAATATTTGTTAAAGTATAGGTATAGAATTAAATTATAATGAGTTTATCATTATAATATTATCTATAATTTTTATGTTATAAGGAGGTTTATTATGTCAAAAATAATGTGGAAACCAGGAACTTTTATATATCCAATTCCAGCTGTGTTGGTATCATGTGGAACTTTTGAAAAATCTAATATTATGACTGTTGCGTGGACGGGAATCTTAAGCTCAAAACCACCAAAGGTGTATATTTCTGTTAGACCGGAAAGGTATTCATATAATATGATAAAAGAAATGGGAGAATTTATCATAAATTTGACTACAGAAAAGCTTGCCTATTCTACAGATTGGTGTGGGGTTAAATCTGGAGCAAATGTAGATAAGTTTAAGGAAATGAAACTCACAAAACAACAAGCCAATTTTGTCAAATGTCCTATGATTGAGGAAAGCCCTGTTTCTATTGAATGTAAGGTCACAGAAATTAAAGATTTAGGCAGTCATCATGTTTTTATTGCAGATGTTTTGGCTATTAATGCAGATGATAAATATATAGACGAAAATGGTGGTTTTGATATTTCTAAATGTGATTTGATTGCATATGCGAATGGTGGGTATTATTCTTTGGATAAAAAAATTGGAAAATTTGGATATTCTGTACAGAAGAAAAAAGGCTAGGGTGTTAGACTACCCCCTGCAAAGACTCCTTATATAAATTGTAACAAAAAAACTAAAAAAATGGTAAAATTTGGTTGACATATGGTTAGAAAAGTGATAGAATATTTAAGCGTATATAGATGAAATAATATGTTTTATACATAAATTTGGTAAGAATGGCTGGAGGTGTATTAAATGGCAGCAAAAGGAGCTAGAGAATCAATAATATTAGCATGTTCTGATTGTAAAAGAAGAACATATACAACTAGTAAAAACAAAAGAAATAATACTGACAGATTGGAAATAACTAAATATTGTAAATTCTGTGGAAAACGTACTACACATAAGGAAACAAAATAATCTTTAGGGAGGAATTAAAAATGGCTAAAGAAAAAGAAAAAAAAGTAAAAAATGATAACAAACGTTTTACTAAGGATGTTAAGGCAGAACTAAAAAAGGTTGTATGGCCTACATCAAAACAAATGGTAAGTAATGTAACTGCGGTTATAACAATAGTTTTGGTAACTGTTGTAATTGTATTTATTTTAGACCTCGCTTTTAATGCAATTAATGAATACGGTGTAGACAAAGTAAAAGAACATGTGCAATCAAGCAATCAGTCAGAAACTCAAACTGTTGAACCTACAGTAACTGATGAAGAAAATAATGATTCTAGTGATGGTACAGATACAGATCAAAATACAGAAACAACTCAAAATGTAGAAAATGGTGAAAGTACTGGAACTGATGAAAATGTAGATAATGATGCAAATACTGAAAACACAGATAATGATGAACAAACTGATGAAGGTGCAAATGCTACAGAAGATGCAAATAACGACTAAGAAATAGGATATAAACAAAATATAAACAATCAGTTTAGTAAAAGTGTGACATAGTTGTATTACTAGAATAATGTTTTGAATTATTTATATGAAGGAGGCTAGAATTATGTCTCAAGATAGTAAAGAATTAACTCCAAAGTGGTATGTTGTGCATACATATTCTGGTTATGAAAATAAAGTAAAGACAGACTTAGAAAAAACAGTGAAAAATAGAGAACTTGAAGATTATTTTTTTGAAATAGTAGTTCCTATGGAAGAACAAATAGAAATTAAAGATGGAAAAAAGAAAACAAATTTAAAAAAAGTCTTTCCTGGTTATGTTTTAATAAAAATGATTGTAACTGAAGCAACATGGTATATTGTTAGAAATACAAGAGGAGTTACAGGCTTTGTTGGTTCAGGAACAGACCCTATCCCACTTACTGATGAAGAAATTAGAAATATGGGATTTGAAAAAATTGAAGTTAATGTTGATTATAATGTTAATGATTCAATAAGAGTAGTGGATGGACCATTAAAAGACTTCGTTGGAGTGGTTCAGGAGATTAATAAAGAAAAACATAAAGTTAAAGTTTTAGTTTCTATGTTTGGAAGAGAAACTCCAGTAGAGTTAGAATTTTCACAAGTACAGAAAGTTTAATTATAGTATATTATATCATATCATATCATATCATGTGAGTAATTTAACACGAAGGTATAAAATCCTTAAAAGATAATCTTACTTTTGAATTACAAATTCTAAAATGAGATTATAAAATCTAGTTTAGTGTTAATAAAAGTTGATGGACATACTATATAAGTTGTTAATAATTTAAATTATATAAATTATTTTGTCAATATATAAACTAAAAGGAGGTGCAATTAGAAATGGCAGAGAAGGAAGTAAGCAATGTTATAAAATTGCAAATACCTGCAGGTAAAGCTACACCAGCTCCACCAGTAGGTCCTGCATTGGGTTCAAGTGGTGTTAATATTATGCAATTTGTTAAGGAATTTAACGATAGAACAGCAAATCAACCTGGAATGATAATCCCAGTTGTAATTACAGTTTATAAAGATAAATCTTTTGAATTCATAACAAAAGTACCACCAGTAGCTGTATTAATAAAAAAGGCTGCTAAGCTTGAAAAAGCTTCAGGAAAACCTAATATGGAAAAAGTTGCAACAATAACAAAAGCACAAGTTAAGGAAATCGCTGAACAAAAAATGCCAGACTTAAACGCTGCATCATTAGAAGCTGCAATGAGTATGGTTGCTGGAACAGCTCGCTCTATGGGTGTAGTAGTTGCAGACTAATTTCAAAAATATGTATTTAAAAATACAAAAAATTAAAATTGGGAGAGTTAATAGCTCGTTAGAACCAAAGGAGGTAAAAAATGAATAAAGGTAAAAGATATCTTGCAGGTGAAAAACTTGTGGATAAATCAAAGGCTTATAATGTAAAAGAAGCTTTAGAATTAATAGATAAAATGCCTAAAGCAAAATTTGACGAAACAGTTGAATTACACGTTAAATTAGGTGTTGATTCTAAACATGCTGACCAACAAGTTAGGGGTACAACAGTACTTCCAAATGGTACAGGTAAAACATTAAAAGTATTAGTTTTTGCTAAAGGTCCAAAAGCTGATGAAGCTGTTAAAGCAGGAGCAGATTTTGTGGGTGCAGAAGAACTAATACCAAAAATTGAAAAAGAAAACTGGTTTGACTATGATGTGATAGTTGCTACTCCAGACATGATGGGTGTAGTTGGTAGATTAGGTAAAGTATTAGGACCAAAAGGTTTAATGCCTAACCCTAAATCAGGAACAGTAACAATGGATGTTACAAAAGCTATTAATGAAATTAAATCTGGTAAAGTAGAATATAGATTAGATAAAACTAATATTATTCACTTAGGATTTGGAAAAGTTTCATTTGGTACACAAAAATTGTTAGAAAATTATGATGCTATTATAAATGCAATCATAAAAGCAAAGCCAGCAGCAGCTAAAGGACAATATATTAAGAGTGTTGCTATTTCTACAACAATGGGACCAAGCATGTATATTGATCAAAAATAATTTATAAAATTTATATAGCCATAGATAGTAGGCGTAAAGGTAAGTCCTACCGAGGCACACATTTTAGAGCGGAATTAATCCAATCTGTGTATGTCTCTAGTGGCATATATAGATTGGATTATATTATTTCATAAATTTGCGGGAGGTGAACTAGTTAAAATGGCAAGTGAGACTATTTTAAAACAAAAGGAAGAAGAAGTAAAAGCTTTAGCAGAAAAATTTAAAGAAGCAAAAGTTATACTTTTAACAGATTACAGAGGAATAAATGTAGCAGATGACACAAAATTAAGAACTGATATTAGAAATTCTAATGCTCAATACAAAATTATCAAAAACAATATTGTTAAAAGAGCATTAAATTTAAATGGCGAAAACGGATTAGATTCTTTATTAGAAGGACCTACAGCAGTAGTTATTGGAAATGAAGATTATTTAGAACCTGCTAAGGTAATATATAATTTTACTAAGGCAAATGATTTTTATAAAATCAAAGGTGGAATAATTGAGGGTAAAGTTATGACAGCAGAGGAAATAATTACTTTAGCAAAACTACCATCAAGAGAAACATTACTATCAATGCTTGCTGGTGGATTACTTGGAACTATTTCAAAATTTGCTGTTGCTCTTGATCAAGTTCGTTTACAAAAAGAAGCTCAAGCATAGATTAAGTATTAATTTTTAATTTATATTTTTGAATTAAGTGGTTGTTTTCGAAGTATAAATTTAAGAGACTGATTTTGAGGTATTACAATTTTACTTACAATAAAGGAGTAAATAATAGAGTCGTGAACTTAAATCACTGTATCATAATTCGAGTTGCGAACGTATATCGCAGGATGTTAATTATTAAAATATAGAAATATAAAGTAAGAGTTACTTTACTTATTTTCTATAATTATAAATAGTGGATAATCCACAAATAAAATATAGGAGGATATAAAAATGAATAAAGAAGAAATGATTGAAGAAATCAAAAAAATGACAGTTGTTGAATTAGCTGATTTAGTAAAAGCTATAGAAGAAGAATTTGGTGTATCTGCAGTAGCAGCAGCAGCACCAGCTGCAGGAGCTGCTGGTGCAGTTGCAGCAGAAGAAAAATCATCTTTCAATGTTGTATTAACAGAAGCAGGAGCAAACAAAATCCAAGTAATCAAAGTTGTTAGAGATGCTACAGGATTAGGATTAAAAGAAGCTAAAGAATTAGTTGATGGTGCTCCAAAAACAATTAAAGAAGGAGTTAATAAAGAAGAAGCTGAAGAATTAAAAGCTAAATTTACAGAAGTTGGAGCTGTTGTTGAATTACAATAATAATAAATAAAGCCTCGTAAAATGGGGCTTTTTTTTAATTACTTTTTTGTTGACAATCTATAAAATAGGGTATAGAATATAATAATAAAATACATATAACGGAGGAAAATATGAAAATATTATTAGATGCTATGGGAGGAGACAATGCTCCAGATGCGAATATTAAAGGGGCAGTAAAAGCTATAAATCAAATTGAATCTGAAGTAATTCTAATAGGCAACGAAAATATTATAAATTCAAGAATAAGAGAATTATTTGGAAAAGATAATATAAAAGAAATATCTGATCGATTAAGCATAAAACATACAACTGAAACTATTGAAATGGAAGATATACCTACACAAGCAATAAAAAGAAAAAAAGATTCTTCTATGGTAGTCGGCTTCAATATGCTTAAAAACGGCGAGGGAGATGTATTTGTTTCTGCGGGAAATTCAGGGGCATTATTAACTGGTGCGACCTTGCTTGTAGGTAGAATAAAAGGAATAGATAGACCAGCTTTAGCAGGGATTTTACCTGCCTATAAGAGTAGGTTATTATTAATAGATTCTGGTTCGAATACAAATTGTAAGCCAATTAATTTGTTACAATTTGCTCAAATGGCAACTATATATCTAAATAGTACTTTTGGGACTGAAAGACCAAAAATTGGTTTATTAAATATAGGAACTGAAGAAAATAAAGGTAATGATTTAACAAAGGAATCATATAAATTATTAAAAGAAAAATCAAAAGAATTAAATATTAATTTCATTGGAAATATAGAAGGAAGAGATGCTTTTTTGGGAAATATTGATGCTATTGTCACAGATGGATTTACAGGTAATGTTTTTTTAAAGGCTGTAGAGGGTATAGGAAAATTTGTTAAAATAAGCTTGTCAGAGAGTTTAAAGAAAAATATTGTGTCAACAATAGCTACTATACCAGCCTTACCTGGAATAAAGAGATTTGCTAAAACAGTTGATTACAAGGAATATGGGGGAGCTTTGTTTTTAGGGGTGAAAAAACCTGTTGTTAAGGCTCATGGTAGTAGTGATGAAAAATTGTTTGAATTTACTATAAAACAGGCAGAACAATTTGTAAATAATAGTACTGTTGAAAAAATGATAGATGAATTCGAAAAAATCAATTCAAAAAATGAAGATATTTTTGATGAAGCAGTAAATGCAGAATAATCAATAAATAATAGTGTTTAATATTTATGTAATAAGCTGTGTAATTCAATAGTTTTTTGCAAAAATGTATAATACAGAAATAATAAATGATAAAAAATATGTAAAAAAACTTGACATTTAATTAAACATATAATATTGTTAGATAAACAAAGTTAATGTTGTGATTTAAAATTAAAAACTTGGAGGGAGGTGAACTTGACAGATGAGTTCAGAGGAAGTTTTTGAAAAAGTTAAAAATATAATAGTAGAACAACTAGGTGCTACAGAAAGTTCAGTAACAATGGAAGCGTCTTTTATAGATGATTTAGGAGCAGATTCATTAGATATTGTTGAATTAATAATGGCTTTAGAAGAAGAATTTGACACAGAAATTCCAGATTCAGATGCTGAAAAAGTTGTAACAGTTGGTGATGTTGTTGATTATATAAAAGAGCATATTGCTTAGAAAACTGATAGAAAATGAAAGGGTAACTCCTTTCTTTTTTATAAAAAATAGATTAACATAAAAGATTTAAATAAGATTATATATTTCTTAATAAAAAAAGGAGTAAAAAAATGGATTTATCATTATTAGAAAAAAATATAGGTTATGAATTTAAAGATAAAGAGTTACTAAAAAAAGCTTTGACACATACATCTTTTGCAAATGAACATCATATTGAGAGTAATGAAAAACTTGAATTTTTAGGAGATAGTATTTTAGAGTTCATATCAAGTAAATATATATATAATAATTATGGTTATCTAAAAGAGGGAGAAATGACTAAAGTTAGAGCTGATGTTGTTTGTGAGAATAGCCTGTATAAAATAGCGTTAAAGCATGATTTTAGTGATTTCTTGTATTTAGGTAAAAGTCAAATCATGAGTGGGGAAACTAAAAGACCCGCAATTTTAGCGGATAGTGTTGAAGCTGTAATTGCAGCTATTTATTTTGATTCTAATTTAGAACAAGCAGAAAAATTCATAGTTGAAAATTTGAAAGATGAAATTAGCGTGGCGAGTAAAAATGTTGGAATGAAAGATTATAAAACAGTTTTACAGGAAAAATTACAGATACATGGTGATGTCAATATAAAATATATAATATTAGAAGAAAAGGGACCAGATCATGATAAGACTTTTGTTGCTCAAGTAAGTTGCAATGGAAGAAAATTAGCTGTTGGTGAAGGTAAAAATAAAAAATCTGCAGAGATGGATGCTGCACGCAAAGCTATACAAAAGCTGTAAAAATATAAAAGATTAGAGAATTATAATTAAAAACTGTAAAAGTAAAAGTTACATTTGTATAATGAAAAAACAAGTAAATTCCAAACACACTTTGGAGATGATTTATATAAACAGAAACAGTTATAAAATAAGTCAAATATTTTAAAGGTTTATAGGTAAATCCTTTTTTATATTATAGAAAAAAATAAATATTAATTTTAAGAAATAAAAGAGTGTGGTGAAACCATGCTGTTATGTTAGAGAAAAACCTAAATATTAAATAAACAGGAGATTAGCATTGAAAAAAGAGTATATTATTCCAATATTTGTACCTAATTTGGGTTGTCCAAATGATTGCACATTTTGTAATCAAAAGAAAATAAGTGGGCAAAAACGAAATGTTACAAGTGAGGATGTAAGAAACATTATAGAGTATTTTTTAAAAAATTTTCAGGCTGGTGATAGAAAGGTTGAAATCGCTTTCTTCGGAGGTAGCTTTACTGGAATAGAAAAGAAGATACAAGAAGAATTATTGTCTGTAGCATATGAATATATACAAAGTGGAAAAGTTGATAGTATAAGAATTTCAACTAGACCTGATTATATTAATCAAGATAACCTTAATTTATTAAAGAAATATGGGGTAAAAATTATTGAATTAGGTGTTCAATCTGCTAACGACTATATTTTGCAATTAAGTAAAAGAGGTCATAATTTTGAAGATGTTAAAAGAGCATCAAAATTAATAAGAAAAAATAAATTTATTTTAGGACATCAGATGATGGTAGGACTACCAGAGAGTACACAAAAAGATGAAATAGAAACAGCTAAAAAATTAATTAAGCTTCATCCTAAACTTATTAGAATATATCCAGTATTAGTTATAAAGGATACTAAATTGGCAGAAGACTATGAAAATGGGCAGTATACACCAAACACTTTAGAACAAGCAGTAGAAACATGTGCAATACTATTAAAAATGTTTAACAAAAAAAATATTGATGTTATTAGAATAGGTTTACAAAGTACAGATGAAATTTGTAATCCAGAAAATGAAAATAGTCAAGTCGTAGGTGGACCATATCATCCTGCTTTTAGGCAACTAGTGGAAAGTAGAATTTGTTACGACGATATATCCAAAAAAATTGGTAAGCTTAATAATCAAGTAAAAAAGGTTAAAGTTGCTGTTAATAGTAATCTTATAAATAATTTTGTTGGTCATAAAAAGGAAAATGTAAAAAGAATTAAAGAAATCTATAATGTTGATATGGTTATAGAGAAAAATGATGATGTAAAAGATTATAAAATTATAGATATTATAGCTTAAAAAGTTTTTAGATGAATTATAGAATAAGTTACCTATATTTGGGAAAAATTATGATATAGGTGATTTATATGATTTTTGGTATGAATAAAGATAAGATAAAAGAATTTTTTGTAAGTATGATAGGGCTTGTAGTAGGGTCATTTTTAATGGCGTGTTCTACAGCCTTTTTCTTGTTACCTAATAAGCTTTCAACAGGAGGGTTTTCTGGAATTGCAACTATAGCATATTATTTATTACATGTTCCTGTTGGAACTGCTATGATAATTCTAAATGTTCCATTATTTATTATTGCTTTTTTTAGAGTTGGTAGAAAGTTCATCGTAAAATCAATTATTGGTACTGTATTATTATCAATTTTTATTGATATTTTGGAAAGATTTCCAGGCCTAACTACAGATAAATTTCTGGCATGTATATATGGTGGAATATTAATGGGAATAGGAACGGCAATCATTTTAAAAGTTAATGGTTCAACAGGTGGAAGTGATTTATTATCTTACGTTGTGCGCTCATTTATTGATAAATTCAGATCAGGGGATTTAATAATAACTATTGATACAATTATAATACTTATTAGTATTTTAGTTTTCAAAGAAATAGAAATAGGACTATATTCAGCAATTGCAATTTATTTAATGGGAAAAATGATTGATATTGTTTTTGAGGGGGTTAATTTTACAAAAGTATTATTTATAGTTTCAGATAAATATAGTGAAATAGCTAAAATTGTTGGTGAAAAAGTACAAAGGGGAAGTACTGCTATTTATGCTAAGGGCATGCATTCTAATAAGGATAAAATGATGCTATTTTGTGTTGGATCCAGAAATGAAATTATACAAATTAAAAAGCTTGCAACTAGTATTGATTCAAAATCTTTTATAGTTATTTTTAACGCTAGAGAAGCATGGGGAAAGGGCTTTCAGAAAGATTTAGTGTATGAAAAAAAGATTTGTAAAAATTAGAAAAAAAGCCTGTCAATGATTTTTGAAAATGTCCCAAAATTTTTTTAACATAAGCCCTAAATTTTATTAAAAGTTTAGGGCATTTT